>JAFLJQ010000227.1 GCA_022712915.1 Gammaproteobacteria bacterium
TACATCAGCTCACTTCTTCTGGATGCCAAAAAGGCGGCAGCCACCGTGCGCCATCACTGGGCGTTTGAAAGTAAATTGCATTGGGTTTTGGATGTCATGTTTATAGAAGATGAATCCGGAATTCGGCGCGGTAATGGCGCAGAGGTGATGAGTGTACCGCGTCGATTAACCTTTAATTTGCTTAAATAAAATACCACCAGCAAAGCTAGTATAAAGCGTAAGCGTAAGCGTAAGCGTAAGATTGCGATTATGGATGATACGTTACGGTCTGAATTAATTTGTCCAGAGAATTAATATGCTCTTACCCTAGAAAAGTAGACCCCGTGATGAGATTATGTTTCACTTAATTTTTTTCGCAAAGAAGGCGCTCATCTATTTGAAGATTTTATTCTCCATGTACTGTTCTTTGGCTTCCCTTCTCAAGCGCACTAACTCAGCTGCCTCATCTGGAGACCAACACTCACCACTATTTTCTTGTTCCTGTTTTCTGCCAGCAGCGTAAGTTATTCTCGCTCAGGGCAACTGCATGTGCCACCTTAACTACGCTGTAGCCTTGTTAAGTGATCAGCTCCACCAAATCTTTTAAACTCAGGCGTATACTTTCGTCGTTCCTTTAGTGTTGGCATATAATGCTTCCTCTTCAAATAGTAGCTGGCCCAACAGTTCCTTTTCTACTATTTGCCCGCCATACTTACCTCCTTAAGCATAGAAAGTTCACCATAGACAATCAAAACAATTTGAAAGGCAAGAAATTAATTTAGCACTCACACATACCACATTATTACCACAACTGCTTATTCGGACATAGACATTTTTCCTTTACCATCTCCCCTTTCTTAAAGGAATCATCACTATCGAATCTGATTTGATTGGAGGAAGATCCGTATCCACAGTTTTCCTCAATGATTGGGCTTTAATAACTTCTCCAGATTCGTTATTACATCCAATCAGAAATAATAAATATTCTTTTAAGTATTCGAATGATTTCCTAAAACCTAGTATCTTCACCCTACTTGCAAGCATAAATAACGGTAAAAGAGATCTTAATCTATACAATAAAACAGGGTAGAACTTAATCAGCCCTTTCAAATTTTTTGATAATACAAGCCTTAGTAAAGAAGGCACCTTTATATGCTCTTGTTTAACTTCTTGATTTATTAAATCGATCAGCGGAGTATTTTCATCCGATTTCATCGTCATCAAAAAATATTGCCTCTTCCCGTATTTATTGATATATGCATAAATAGTCTCTAAATATATTTTATATTTCCACGACCAATATAAAATCACTGGATATTCCGTAAAGTTAATTGCAGCAATTGGATCGGTAGCATTCTTATCAGACACATCTAACAAATATTTTTCTTCATCTTCAATTGAAATCCCAATTAATCCTTTTTTTCTTGCAAACTCATAAAGCGGTGTTCCAGGCAAAGCTTGCACATAATTAATAGAAAGATCATGAGGGTTTGTCCATTTGTTTAGTGTCATACAGAACTGTGAAAACTCTGAAGATTCTTTGATTGTTTCTGGCGACTCTCCAGGCATTCCGAGGACAAACTGCAGCACAGTTGAGTAATATCCTTTATTAATGGTTAGCTCCTGAGCCTTCATATTTTCCTCTAGTGAAGTCTTTTTTTCCATTACTTCGAGCATCTTTCGGCTGCCTGTTTCTAGCCCATAAATAATTGAAGTACAACCAGACTCATCCATCTTATCGATCAATTCTTGTGACATCGACTTGGCACGAACTGCTCCGGCATACCACAAAACATTCCTTTTCTTTAGCTCGCCGCAAAGTTCATATAGCCATTTTTTATCACAACCTAGCGCCTCTATTTGTGGAGAAACAAACCCTACATTATATTTTTCAATAAGCTCATCAAGTCGTTCCATCAAAATATCAATAGGAATGTGTCGTATACCTTTGTCCCACCTATGGCAAAACGTACACTTAGCTACACACCCTTTACCTATTATAAAAACCATACATTTTTTATTTCGCCGATGTGGCTCGAAAACTCTTTTATCTGTTCCAAAATACTTAACAGTAACATTACCTTGATTATCAAAAAGATCGAAAATATAATGTGAAGTAGACTCTTTTAGGTCACTCCAGTCAATGTCATATAACTCTTCTTTAGGTAAATCATTTCCATAACCAGTACTAATAATTTCTCCATCATTATTGACAAACACTAGGCCCTTTATATTCCTGTATCTAGAAAAATCCGACCCCGCATCTTGAACCCTGTTCATAAAATCCAAGAGAATATTTTCACCCTCACCCAAAACACAGAAATCTGTACCCGTTTTCCTCAATAGAATTTCAGCACTAGCAGCTAAATTTCCCCCTACAATAATTTTTGTATCGGGCAACTCCTTTTTAACTAAAAGAGAAATTTCTTTTGTGAATTTATAAGAAGTAGACACAACTGCACTTATTCCTAAAACATCAGGTTTCTTCTCCTTAATAATCTCTAAAAGCTCATCTAGCTCCGGCCTATGGTAATCTACATTATAAAAATCTAGTTCATCATCCTTGTAACCATTCTTCTTTAAATACTTCATTAAAGATAAACACGCGTAAGGGGGAAATTCACACGGATTAACACGATTAGGCGTATTTATGAGCAATAATTTCATGTTTTATTAATCTCCAAAAATTTCTAAACTCTTGCCAAATTGTTTTTGGCCTAGATACAGAGTACATAAGTGTAAGTAACTGAGCTGGGTAACTTCGGTTACAGGAGTCTACGTTTAAACAGTTATAAAGCTTTTTGTGAGTGCCCCCATGATTCAGCAAACACCATCAGATAGACCAACATCCATATAGCCTAAAGCTATATCTAACCCTGAGGAATTCCCAAAAAATTACGCATAACTCTGTCTCAAAACTTGTTGCCTCATCGCCTTGATGGCTTCTGTAGTGGTCAAGTTTTTTTGGCCACGGAATTGTATTCAAGCCAATATTTATCTTCAGCCGTATTCGGCGCCAAACCCGCATTATGACGATGCGGCCTAACCTGGCTGTAGTAACCAATAATGTAATCTATAATTTCAGACTTGGCCTCATAAAATGAGTGATAACCTATCTGTGGCACCCATTCTGATTTTAAA
>JAFLJQ010000078.1 GCA_022712915.1 Gammaproteobacteria bacterium
TGTGGATGCTGTAGAGAAATATATTCGTTTTTATAATTACAAGCGATTGCATTCTACCCTTGGGTATTTAACACCTAACCAGAAAAAAATGGAATTGAAAAATGCGGCTTAAATTCTTTCCAATAAAACTTGACCACTACAGATTGCTTTTATGCTGTATATGGTGGTTTTCAAGCCTAAGGAATGCCACCTACCAGCTCTGCGTGATCTAACCTGGTCGAGCAGCGAAGAAAAGTTGGAGATCGCAGAAAAGCTTAAATGCGCCCCTATCCAAGCCTCACTGCTATGTGGATATGGCAATACGCTGACTGAGCTTAGACCCAGCCTATATCAGAACATTCGGCCCTATGCGCGACTACGCACAAGATGCCACACAGGTTTTTGATGGCAACACTGATTTTGGCCGCTCTTTGACAGGCAATGATTTCAGCATGGATGAAGTCTTAAATGGCAAGACCATGCTCAGTACCATCATTCCAGAAGACAAGCTAGATACACACGGTAAAACCATCGGCCTTATTGCGTCCATCTTGTTTGAAAAGATAGCTGCGTCGCCAAAGCCACTGCGCATCATGATGGTGCTGGAAGAAATGGGCAATATCGGGGTCATTCCAAATCTGACAAAAGCTTTTAGCTTGTTACCCGGAAAAGGTTGCAGGTGCTGGATGATTTTGCAAAGCCGTCATCAGCTCATTGAGCTGTACGGCACAAATATTTCAAAACTGATCGAAGATCAATCAAGCATGGAGCATAAGAAGCGAAGATGATCGTAAAGCATGGAGCTTACGCATAGGAAATGAAACAAGGAAGGCACGCTCTATAACGCGAGATCAGAATAATCAGGACTCCCCATGGAGGCTGAGCATCAATGAACGTGCAGCCACCGTGATAAGTTCTGACGAGATCGGGCGCATGAATGCTAATCATCAACTGATTGCCATTGACGGCCAAATGGTAATCAGAGCAGAAAAGCTCGCCTACTTCCAAATTGAGCCTTGGAGGTCACAGGCAGGGAAAAATCCGTATCACTCTGGGAATTATCCAAAAGATATGCCTGTGCGCCATAAGCTTGGAAAACGCTCATGAGCATCATGGGCGCAGCGATTTCTTGGAAAACGGCTGTCACAGCCATATTCAATGGATTTTCTTTACCTGATTTTAACAACTCGCGGCCTATGATGGTTGTGACGGCGCATGTTCTGGCGCTTGTGCAATTCACCCATTGCACAACAGCAAATTTACACAAGATCATGCGTTTCAAACTCTTAAGGGCGAGACGATTCTTTTGCTCTCGTCCTTTTTTAAGAGTTCACGATGAATAAGCCTACCAACAGTGCCAAGCAGGCCAAGTTGAAGAGTCAGGCAAATCGGAGTCATAATCTGGACTCGCCCGATGCGCAGATCATTGCGCTCGTTAGACTCATGGCGCGCCGCGCTGCCGAAGAAGATTACCGCAAACGCGCCGCCAAGCATCAACCAGATAAAGGTGGTAATTAATATGATACAGCGCGTAGCCATATACGCCCGCTATAGCTCCGACCTACAAAGCGCCTCTTCCATTGAGGATCAGATCAGGCTTTGCAGCGAAAAGGCAGACTCTCAAGGCTGGCAAATCGAAAACTGTTATACGGACGCGGGAGTCTCCGGTGCATCCCTCCTGCGCCCCGGCATTCAAGGCCTCATGCAAGCGGCCATGAATGGAGAGTTCGACATTTTATTGGCCGAAGCCATGGATCGACTCTCAAGAGACCAAGAAGATATTGCCGGGCTTTTCAAACGTATGGAATTTGCAGGCATAAAGATATTCACCCTGTCCGAAGGTGAGCTTTCATCTTTGCATATCGGCCTGAAAGGCACGATGAACGCCATGTTCCTCAAAGACCTTGCGGATAAAACGCGGCGTGGATTACGAGGCCGTATTGAAAAAGGCAAATCCGGTGGCGGGCTCGCTTATGGCTACCAAGTGAAAAAATTATTTGATGTACATGGTGAAGCAATCAAAGGTGATCGCGAGATTGATGAGAGCCAAGCCGAGATAATCCGACGCATTTTCCACGAATACGCCCATCACAACAAATTCCCAAAAGCCATCGTGGCCATACTCAACAAAGAAGGCATTCCCTGCCCTTCGGGTAAAAGTTGGGGGCAATCCACAATCAATGGCAATCGCAAACGCGGCACCGGCATCTTAAACAATGAGCTATATATCGGGAAGCTCATCTGGAACCGCCAACGCTTCATCAAAAACCCTACTACCGGAAAACGTGTTACGCGTTTGAACGATGAATCTGAATGGATTAAGAAAGACATTCCTGAGCTTCGCATAATCCCTCAAGAGCTGTGGGATGCAGCCAAGACGCGGCAAAAATCACTGGATCGCAAGGATTCAGGACTTTGGAACAGAAACCGTCCTCAATATCTGCTCTCTGGTCTTCTTAAATGCGGTTGTTGCGGCGGTGGATACGCCAAAATCAATGGAGAGCGCTACGGCTGCTCTGTTGCGCGTAACAAGGGCGAAAGTGTCTGTTCGAATAAGAAAACCATTAAGCGGGAAACGTTAGAAACGACCGTTCTCAACGCCCTGCAAAAACACCTCATGCGCGATGATCTACTGCAAATTTTCTGCGAAGAATACACCAAGCACATGAATACACTTAGATCAGCTCAAAACGCGACATTGGGGCGATACAGGTCTGAACTATCAAAGATATTAAAGGAAAGAGATAACGTCATACAGGCCATTAAAGACGGTGTACCAGCTGCTATGGTAAAGGATGATCTCTTCCGCATAACCGCGCGCCGAGAAGAGCTGGAAGAGCTATTGCAAGCTCATGAAGATGAGCCCAGACCTTTGCTGCATCCGTCGATGTCTAAGCGTTATCAGCAGGAGGTAAGCTCTTTACGTCAGTCTTTGAATAATGAGGTTGGGCGCGGTGAATCTTTTGAACACTTACGCACGCTAATCGAGAAAATTATCTTAACACCACATGCTGGCCAAGAAAGCTTATCGATTGATTTATATGGTGATTTGGCCGGTATATTGACCATTGCTACAGAGGGCAAAAATATGAAGAAAGGGGAACAGATAAATAAACGGCTCAGACAAATTGCTGCCAATGACAACTTTTCATCTGAGCCGTATATAGAGTTGGTAGCGGGGGCCAGATTCGAACTGACGACCTTCGGGTTATGAGCCCGACGAGCTACCGGACTGCTCCACCCCGCATCTGAAGTCGGGCATTCTACAGAGGCTAGTAAACATAAGCAAGTAAAGCATTGTGTAATTTGACCTGATTACTTTCACACGAAGAAAAACATATTTATCCAGTATTCAGTGCCAGTAAGCTATTGATTTTAATACGTCCATAAATATGAAATGGGTTGTGCGGCCTTGATACTTCTAACATGGCGTCCAGAGTCTCCTCATAAAATCAAAAACCACAATATAGCTTAACCGAATAAGCATTATCCTATTTTAGGTTTGCCACCAACTTATCCCGCCATTTCAAAATAGACAATTTAAAAACTGAAAAGTTATCTTCAAAAAGATACTTCAGATCCAGGTTTGTGCAGTTTTCGCCTCAATACGGCTTAAACCGTAGCCATTCTTACTCTAAATAAACATCTCCACCGCACGCAGCCGAGGTATTTAGATGTAGTAGCTCGAAATCTTCGATTTTCACTACAAACGTCTTAATCGCAGCAAGCGGCGGAGAATCCCCCCCCAAGAAATTCAAACTGTCCTTTAATCAAAATACGTTACTGATAACCCTCTTCCCGCTGCTTTTTCCCTTACTTGAATGGGTCTTTATATTCTTCAGTTACTTTTTTAAATCATCTCAACAAACCTGTATCTGCAAAATGGTTTTTTCATCACTCAAGCAGCATTTGTACCTAATGAACACCACACCAATCGCAATATAAATATCCTTAGTAGAGCAAGCCAGAGTTTCATTTAGACCCAAATAATATGCCATGGCAAGTTCATCCTAGGGAATAACTTGAACCAGTTTTACATAACAATTACTTTCATCCAATAAAATTTCAGATAAGGGAAGCTGCTTAAAACAGGTATATCTGCTCATAACCCATACTTCATTAAACCCGCCTCATTTCGCTATCCTGCACCATCCAAGCAATCCCTAAACAGGCAGTATCCCTGGCCACTGATTAGGTTCCTCCACACAAGATTGAAAAAGCTGAATAAAATGCTGTTGGTAGTGACGTAGATATTTTCCCGTGGGGTAGGCAACGTTGGTCACTTCCCAGGGAAATAAATGGCTGAGATCACGTATAACCAGATCATGATCTTGCTCCGGAGTGTAGGCCATACTCGCGATAACTCCCACCCCCATACCTTCACGTACATAGGTTTTGATAACATCAGTATCCGTCGCGCTAAGTACTACTCTAGGCTGCAGACCAGATTTTTTGAACATAATACTGAAATGACCGCGTCCGGTAAAACCAAACACATATGTAATAATAGGATATGCGCAAAGTGTTTCGAGTGTAATATGCTTTTGTTCCAATATCGGAGCATCTTGTTTAACAATCAGCGCACGGTTCCATTTATAACAAGGTACTGTCGTTAGCCTGGGATTCTCGGCAAGGACTTCAGTACATATGGAAAAGTCAACCTGATCATCAAGTGCCATCGCCTCCAATTGCTGGGGCGTTCCTTGATGGATCTGTAGTTCCACCTTTGGGTAAGATTGATTAAATAATTTGATGACTGGCGGCAAGATATAACGAACCTGAGTGTGAGTTGTGCCAATACGCAATATTCCGGTTGCTTGCTCAACATGCTCACGGCCTATTTCAATAATATTTTGCGTCTCAGCCAATACCTTGCGAGCATACTGGGCAATTTTTTCCCCAGTCTCAGTCAGGCCAATAAGGCGTTTCCCCTGACGTACAAAGAGTCGTACCCCCAACTCCTTCTCCAGACGTTTGATGTGCTGCGACACGGCTGGCTGCACCAGAAACAGCTGCTCCGCCGCCCGGCTGACATTAAAACCATTATCGACCAAACTCACCAGAGAACGAAGGGATTTAATATCCATATAATGAATTGTAATAATTAATTAATATTTATAATTTTACAATATCTCCATATAAATAGACACTTCTAAGTAATAGAACAGACAGTATTAAATTATGTCTAAGGAGATTATGAATGTATACCACCGCCAGCCATGAATCGCATCCACAGATTTATACAGAAAGTATCCTATATGACGAGGATGGCTTTATTGTTGACCCCAACCAATGGACCGAAGAACTCGCCAACATACTAGCTCTAGATGCAGGTATCAAATGCTTAACCGATGCGCACTGGGTAATTGTACACTTCATCCGTAATCACTACCTTAGCTTGGGCGGCATACCGCCAATGCGTCTAGTCTGTCGAAAATTAGGTACAGAACGTGACGCCATAAAAGGGCTGTTTGGTGGTTGCCTGACACTATGGCGTATAGCGGGACTCACCAATCCTGGTGAAGAAGCAAAAGCCTATATGGACTAAGTTTTAACCTCTCCACCCCTTCCTCTCAGTAGTACTTTTGCAAACTGGTGACTCCCGCCAGTTTGTTTTTTTTTGTGCACGATCCTATAAGACAAAATAACTTAACCACAACAGTCGAAGGTAATACATACAAAACACATCAAGTGTTACTCCGGTACAAGAACGGTGATATCACAACTCAGCAGAAAAACTGGAGGAACGGATAAAAGAAATCGAACGAGTTTGTAACAGGAGTGCCCACAAAACATCTATATTGACTTGACTCAAAAAAATGGGTTAGAAAAATAATTCTAACCCACTGAGTGTACTACTTATAATATGGCGCGCCCGGAGAGATTCGAACTCCCGACCGCCTGGTTCGTAGCCAGGTACTCTATCCA
>JAFLJQ010000162.1 GCA_022712915.1 Gammaproteobacteria bacterium
TTCTACCATTAATTTTGCATAGTCCAATTTCTGTTCAGGGCTGAAACTGACTCTCGCTTTTCGTGTCTTCGTCATAAGTACTCCACTAGTTTTCAGGTTTAGTAAGCTATAATACCTTCCAACTTTATTAGACCACTATACATCAAGTTCTGTTAAAACATGATGATTCCAAAATCGAATTACCTGAAAACTTTTTTTCATCAAGAATTGAGTCCGTTGTTCATCATAGTCTTTCTGTTGCTGATGTTGTCCACCGTCTATTTCAATAATGAGCATTTTCTCAAAACAGACAAAATCCACCACATATGATCCAATTGGGTTTTGACGACGGAATTTACAACCCTCGAGTTGTTTGCGCCGAAGGTGATACCAGAGCATCGACTCCGCTTCTGTTAAATTGCTTCGCAGGTATTTTGCAAATTTTGTATTTTCCATTGATCTCCCTCCCCCTAGCCCCCTCCCACAGGGAGGGGGGATATCCTTAAATTTAGATCGCCGCCAATTCCTCCATCGGCCACCTGGCCCGAACCGAAAACTCCAACCCCTGCCTCTCCCCAGCAAGTAACCGCTGACACCCAGCAAAGGCGATCATCGCGCCATTGTCGGTACAAAATTCCAGCCGTGGATAATACACCTGTGCATTATTTTGCTTACAAAGCTCATCCATACGAGAACGCAGATGTTGGTTAGCACTCACCCCCCCAGCAATAACCAAACGGGACAGACCTGTTTGTTTAAACGCCCGTTTGCATTTAATGACCAGGGTCTCAACTACAGCCGTTTCAAAGGCGAGGGCGATATCGGCTTTGGTTTGTTGATCCAGTGGCTGCTCATCCTGTTTATTAGCGTGCATAGTATTGAGGGCAAAGGTTTTGAGACCACTAAAGCTGAAATCCAGGCCGGGGCGGTCGGTCATGGGGCGGGGGAAGCGGAATCGTTCGGGATTACCCTGCTGAGCTAGTTTGGCCAGGATCGGGCCGCCAGGATAACCAAGACCGAGCATTTTGGCGGTTTTGTCGAAGGCTTCACCGGCAGCATCATCCAGGGACTCACCTAATAATAGGTATTGGCCGATGCCATCAACCTGTACCAGTTGAGTGTGGCCACCTGAGACCAATAAAGCGACAAAGGGAAAGGCTGGCGGCTTGTCCTCCAGCATGGGGGCCAACAAATGGCCTTCCATATGATGTACCGCCACGGCAGGCACATTCCAGGCATACGCCAAACTGCGACCAATCCCGGCTCCCACCATCAAAGCGCCAGCCAATCCTGGCCCGGCGGTATAGGCTACGCCATCGATATCGGCAGCCTTCAGGCCACTTTCATCCAGCACTTGCCGAATCAAGGGTAAGGTTTTCTGCACATGATCCCGTGAGGCCAGCTCCGGTACCACCCCACCGTAATCAGCGTGCAGGGCTACCTGACTGTGCAGAGCATGGCCCAACAAACCCTGATGACTGTCATAAATCGCTATTCCTGTCTCATCACAGGAGGTTTCTATACCTAAAATACGCATTTTTCTAACTATTTCCTGTTTATTACCGATAATGGTTTTGCATTTGATCGCTCTGGGCAGTAAAATTGCGCGCTTTCACACAATGAGTCAACCCCAAACAAAGGTTACTGTATATATGCCTTCAGTACGTGTACGAGAAAACGAACCATTTGATGTAGCCCTGCGTCGCTTCAAGCGCTCTTGCGAAAAGGCAGGTGTCCTGTCTGAAGTACGTCGTCGTGAATTCTACGAAAAACCAACGTCTGTGCGTAAACGCAAAATGGCTGCTGCGGTTAAGCGTCACGCAAAAAAGGTCGGCCGTGACCGCATCAACCGTAAGCGCCTGTACTAAGCGTTTACCAAGATAGAGGCTCTCTGTCCCGATCATGAGCGAACTCAAAAATCGCATCAATGAGGACGTCAAGTCCGCTATGCGCAGCAAAGACAAGCAGCGCCTTGGCACCCTGCGTCTGATCACCGCAGCCATCAAGCAAAGAGAAGTCGATGAACGCATCGAAATGAATGATGCGGCGATTTTGGCTGTGCTTGACAAGATGCTCAAGCAGCGCAAGGACTCTATCGAGCAATATACCAAGGCCAATCGCATCGATCTGGCAGATGTGGAACAGGCTGAAATTGTCATTGTCCAGGAATACCTGCCGACCCAGCTGTCAGAGGCCGAAGTTGAGCAATTGATCCATGATGCCATCAGCGCCACCGGTGCCAGCAGCATGCAGGATATGGGCAAGGTCATGGGCCAACTCAAGGCCAAACTACAGGGACGTGCCGATATGGGCGCTGTCAGCGGTAAAATAAAGGCCCAATTAGGCGGTTAGCCCTCTCGGCGTGCCGTTTTTTTAACAACACACTTAAGCTTTAAGGCCCTAAATATTAAGTCTGAATCGGCAAAGCCCACGATTCCCTTCATTTAGCCCTTTACCCCTGTGTCTTTCCCCTTGTATCTTACCGAGTTATGGCTGGCCTGATCTCACAATCCTTTATCGATGAACTCCTGATCCGTACCGACATCGTCGAGGTCATTGACCCGCGCGTGCAACTAAAAAAAGCCGGTCGAGAATATACAGCCTGCTG
This sequence comes from Gammaproteobacteria bacterium, assembly GCA_022712915.1. Lineage (GTDB taxonomy): Bacteria > Pseudomonadota > Gammaproteobacteria > UBA6429 > Thiohalophilaceae > JAHEDB01. Next base: position 2,588 of record JAFLJQ010000162.1, read on the forward strand.
TCCTTTCCACAACGAAAAGACCCCCTCCTTCACCGTCAGTCAGGCCAAACAGTTCTACCATTGTTTTGGTTGTGGTGCCCACGGCAGTGCCATCGGCTTCCTAATGGAATACGACCACTTGAATTTCCCCGAAGCTGTGGAAGAACTGGCCCAAATGAATGGTCTGGAAGTTCCACGCGATGCAGGTCCAGCACCCGACCCCAAAGCCAAAGCCCGACAGGCCACCCTGTATGATCTAATGGCTCAGTCGGATCGCTATTATCGCCAACAATTACGCCAGCATCCCCAGGCTGCACGTGCCGTAAATTATCTAAAGCAACGTGGCCTAAGTGGTGAAATTGCAGCCACCTTTGGATTGGGTTTTGCCCCGCCTGGTTGGGACAACCTGCTTAAGGCCCTGGCCAACGACAAGGAAAAATGTAAACAGCTCACCAGTGGTGGCATGCTCATAGAAAAAGATGAAGGTGGACATTATGACCGCTTTCGGGATCGCATTATGTTCCCAATCCGCGACCAGCGTGGCCGAACCATCGCCTTTGGTGGGCGCATTCTGGGTGACGATAAACCTAAGTATCTGAATTCCCCCGAGACGCCATTATTCCACAAGGGTCGCGAACTGTATGGTCTGTTTGAAATGCGCCAAGCCCTGCGCAAGATCGATCGCATCATGGTAGTGGAAGGATATATGGATGTGGTGACCCTGGCCCAATTCAATATTCATTATGCCGTGGCCACCCTCGGCACAGCCACTACCCCGGATCACCTCAGCCGTTTATTCCGGGTAACCCCGGAGATCATCTTCTGTTTTGATGGTGATAGGGCCGGACGCGATGCAGCTTGGCGGGCGCTAGACAATGCCCTGCCGATCCTTAAGGAAGGCCATGAACTACGTTTCCTATTCCTGCCCGATGGCGAAGACCCGGATACCTTGGTGCGCAAGGAAGGCAAAGCCGGTTTCGAGGCACGTCTGGATTTGGCCACCCCTCTATCTCGCTATTTCTTTGGCCAGTTAAGTAACCAGCTCGACCTAAGTAGCCCTGAAGGACGTGCACGTCTGGCCAAAACAGCCCAAGCCTACTTGTCCAGACTGCCTAAAGGCTTGTTCAAACAAATGATGGTTAATGAGTTAGCAACATTAACTCAAATGGAATCCTCTGCCATAGAAGCCACACTCAATACCGAACCTAAACAAGCCCCCCCCGTCAGGGGAAAAACAAAATCAACACAGAGAAAATTACAAAAAAACCATTCATTAGTCCCCACCCCCGTCCGGAGAGGTGTGATGTCCCTGTTACAGGAGCCAAAACTAGCCCTTTTGGTTGAATCAGGCAATATTCCCGCCAACCCTGAAATTCCAGGTCTGGATTTTTTTGGTGAAGTCATCGGGGTTATTCACAAAAATCCTCAAATTGAAATCGCAACGCTGTACTCCAGATTAGAGGGATCACGTTATTACCATCACTTAAAAAGGTTATCGGGACAAGAGCAGCTCCTCAAGGGGAATCTGTTAGAGCACGAATTTAAGGGCATACTGGACTCAATAAAGAAGCTTGCCTCCAATAAATCCATGGACGAACAAATGGAAATACTTTTTGCCAAACCACCTTCACAGCTCACCAATGAAGAAAAAGAAATGGTCAGACGTTATTTCACAAGCAAGTCCCTTTATTAACCTGTTGTAATTATTGAAATTTTATCACTTAAAATACTCACAGAACCCCCCAAGATAAACAGCATTGTTACTACGCCAGGTGCAAAATTGAATATTATCCTCTCCCTCCAGACCTCTAATCACCGAAATTAAAATTGATGTCTAATTTAGGGCAGCCCTTAAAGCATGATTAAATCAGACGGGAAAGTCTTTACAATAACCACAACTTAGCTGGACAACACCAATATAACCATTTTTGACAGACTAAAATGGATAAAACAGCAGTCATAGTGTAGAATCTGCTGGTTTTACGCTGCCCATTTAGCGTGATGTGTCATCTATATCCAGAGCGAAAGTAATGAATCAAACTCAACAAGAATCACAACTTAAGTTATTGATTGCAAAGGGCAAAGAACAAGGCTATTTAACATATGCCGAGGTCAACGACCATTTGCCCAATGATATTGTCGATCCCGAGCAGATCGAAGACATCGTCGCCATGATCAATGACATGGGCATAGCGGTTCATGAGTCCGCACCTGATGCCGACTCACTGATGATCAATGATGCCGATTCAGTGGACGAAGATGCCGCAGAAGAAGCCGCCGCTGCCCTGGCCTCTGTCGATAGCGAGTTTGGCCGCACCACTGACCCGGTTCGCATGTACATGCGTGAAATGGGCACCGTGGAACTGCTGACTCGCGCCGGCGAAATCGAGATTGCCAAGCGCATAGAAGACGGCCTTAACCAGATGCTTTCCTCTCTAGCCATGTATCCCGATACGCTTGCCACCGTACTGACCATATATGACAAGGTCAAACCTGAAGAAGTCAAACTGACCGATATTGTCTCCGCCTTTATTGATCCTAATGCTCCGGATGATATCCCGACCCCGGCTGAAATCGCGGCACAAAACGAAAAAAACGACGATGACGACGAAGTAGTCGACACTGGTCCAGATCCTGAAGAAGCCGAAGAACGTTTTGGCCGCCTACGCGAACATCACAATAAACTGGTTGATATGACCAACAAGCATGGTCACAAAGATTCAAAGACCTCAACGATTCGTGATGAAATGCTTGAAGAATTCATGCAACTTAAGCTGACGCCCAAGCTAACTGAGATGTTGATAAATAAAATGCGTAATCTGGTGATACGTATTCGTGGGCATGAGCGTCAAATCATGAACTGCTGTATCAAGCAGTCCAATATGCCGCGCCAGACGTTTATCAAGAGCTTTCCTGAAAATGAAACAAACCTAACGTGGATCGACGATCACATCAAAACAGGCGAAAGTTATGCTGCGGCCTTGCAGGAAAACCTTGAAGACATCCATAAGGCCCAGAAGAAACTAGCCTCCATAGAAAAAGAGTCCGGTCTAACAATTGGCGATATCAAAGACATCAACCGCAAAATGTCGATTGGTGAAGCCAAGGCACGTCGAGCAAAAAAAGAAATGGTCGAGGCCAACCTGCGCCTGGTTATCTCCATTGCCAAAAAATATACCAACCGAGGCCTACAATTCCTGGATCTCATTCAGGAAGGTAACATCGGCTTGATGAAGGCTGTCGACAAATTTGAATATCGCCGTGGTTACAAATTCTCAACCTATGCCACCTGGTGGATCCGTCAGGCCATCACCCGTTCAATTGCAGATCAGGCCCGTACCATCCGTATTCCGGTACACATGATTGAAACCATCAACAAACTGAACCGCATTTCACGTCAGATGTTACAAGAAATGGGCCGTGAGGCCACACCAGAAGAACTAGCAGATCGCATGGAAATGCCGGAGGACAAGATCCGCAAGGTATTAAAGATCGCCAAAGAACCTATTTCCATGGAAACCCCCATCGGTGACGATGAAGATTCACATCTCGGTGACTTTATTGAAGATCAAAACGATACGTCACCAGTCGATAACGCCACCATAGGTGGGCTACGTGAAACCACGCAGGAAGTACTGGAAGGTCTAACGGCTCGTGAAGCCAAAGTTCTACGTATGCGCTTTGGTATCGATATGAATACCGATCATACTCTGGAAGAAGTCGGTAAACAGTTCGATGTCACCCGTGAGCGTATTCGTCAAATTGAAGCCAAGGCATTGCGTAAATTACGTCATCCCAGTCGTTCCGATCACCTGCGTAGCTTCCTGGATATGGAATCATAGTTACTTTTACGCACTCAACAAAATAAAAAAGGGCATCAATTGATGCCCTTTTATCTCCTGATCCAAGAAACAATCCAGATCATGCATTTTTTCACAATGCCATCATAAACTTCTAAACTAAATTGTAATTTATTGCTAGAATACGCGTCACGGGCCTGTAGCTCAGTTGGTTAGAGCAGGGGACTCATCAAAAGGTGCGTTCACCGCGAAAGCGGTGAAATGAACGGGATGAATTCAGGGAAACCTTAACAGCCACGATTCAGTGGGCTGATGGCAATCCTGAGCCAAGCCGGAAGTACACTTTCGGAAGGTGCAGAGACTACCTGGGGACTGACAATTAAATGCCAAAGCGTCCTTAATAACAGGCAAGAGCGTCCCGCGCCCAAACAAGTCATGTTGAGGGTGATGAGATAGTCCACTCCTGATGGAAATATCAGGGCAGAGTGAATCCCTTGGTCGTAGGTTCGAGTCCTACCAGGCCCACCAATCATTGATCGAAAATTTTTCCGTGTCGCTTCGGACTTATCACTCTCGAGCGATAAAAATACGTCCGTAAATATTATCGTTGGCCCAACTTTCTACTTCTAAATTAACACAGCCCCTTGCCTGAATATGTGCTTCGAACACCCACTCCACTCTATGGCTTTCCTTAGTGCTACTATAGAGTGATTTGGTATTTAAAACTTATATTTAAAATTAAGAAGGTCGCAATCAAATCATTTTACCAACCAAAAATAATCCCTTCCAACAGCATATTGTATCCTGAATATTCACTGTTTGTAGCAGGAACAAATGATTTATGCATCTTTTCACTATAGTGGTTAATCACTGTATTGTTAGCTTTAACGCCAACACCCAGGCTTAATGACTGGAGAATTATATTTTTGTCCTTAGCACTCAATCTTTGACTGACAGTAATACCACGATTGGGTAACGGTTTACTCTGAAATAGAATTTTAAATTTCTCGCGTTGTTGTTGCTTTAATTTATTTTCAAAAAACACTGCCCCTAATACAGATGCCTTGCACTTACCGCTGGAAAATGCCTTATAAACCTTCTCCATACCACCATTAACACCATAAATAACAGGTTGCCGAGCAGGATTTGGGAATTTTTCAAGTACAGTTAAACTAGAAATGTCTGGCGATGGAATAGCACAGATCGTTTGACCAACTAAATTATTTAGAGAATGAATTGTTTCATCACTCTTATTGGCCACAAGATAAAACTTCATTGTTCCAGATAATTTCACCAACACGTCATTCTTAATATGGGCAATACGCCAGGAAATAAAATGTGGGTCATCAAAAATGATATCATACTTGTCACTCCGCATATTACGCTGGTAATTCAACCAGTTACCGGGGTGTTGATAAATAACCGTTGCGCCGATTAACTCACTAACATGCTTGGCCAGGGGTGCGTAGAGTTTTTCCCCGGCATCGACACTTTCTCTTGGTGGTGCCGATAAAATCATATCGGCGGCTACTGAGTAGCCTGCAAGGGCTAACAATATTCCCCCAGAAAAAAGTCCACCAAATATTTTTTTATTCATTATAAAAGCCTAATGCACTACCATGCCTATAAAGATTTAGAATAATTTTCTTGGTATCGGCACTAAATACACCGTCCCTATCTGCTATCAAGATATATAAATATAGCAGAATTTCACTGATTACAGCGGTTTTTTATCTATACTGTATTTAACTTTAGTAAGTTACATAACTCGTTAAATAACAACTCATAACCAGCGTAATTTATGTCTACTCCCATTCTTAATCTGCCCAAAACTCTAGGTTCCCGCCTCAGATGGTTACCCACAAGGGTGACCCTGAAGGCCCTCAAGACGTGGGTAGCGTCTGTAAACATGACCTCAAACGAGATCCTCATTGATCAATGCTTGCATAAACTCATTAAACTCAATGCTGTACGTTACCCAACCAAGTCACGCCTGATGATGCTGACATTGTTACAACAAACGCTTGTAGAACTATTCCAGAATGAGAAAAAATTTATCCGTGCAGCCATCAATGCCGATGAACCAGAGCTGACCAGCTTGCACCAATTAGATAAACTATTCGAAGAATTTTCCAAGGCTTACAAACTGGTGATATCTCAACTGGCAAACAAGAAGCGCCTTAATGAGGAAGACGCGATACAGGTACAAGAGGCGATCTATTACTGTCTGAAATTTTTGACACAACGCCTGTTACTTGCATATGTTCAATACACCAATCCGGCTAAAGGTATCTGGCGGGAGATAAACCAGATATATCACTATGCCGAGACTAATAACCTGCTCTATCACATTGTTGATGATCCTGCACCTGACAATACCTTTACTGTTTTTAACTCTGGTGATTTTGTTTATAAACGCATACTGCTGGTGGCCTTAGCCGAACCTTTCCGGTTAATGAAAGATGAGTGCTTGGAACTACATAATTTGTGCAGCCGCTGGATCAGCGTTTGTTCAATCTTTCCTCTTGGCGAACTTTCAATCCGCGGTGAACATGTAGTGGATCTTGCCGATGATGTTCAGCCTCGCTTTGTCACACGTGACCTTCACTGGCCAACACTGGACGGTCGGCTAATTGATATCTCTAAGGTGATCAACCAACTTGAACATGATTTACACCCGTTAATTAAAAACCATATTGATACTCTGAATGAATTTAAGTTGGTCGATCTGGGGGAACGTCAAAAACGTGATCTATTATTCCGAGTACTGGATAGCTATCGAGGAAAACCAGTCAGATTAATAAAACGTTTTGTACTATCTGATAATATTCAGTTCACCACAGGAATCAATAATTGTCATTTTTATCTGGCTAATAAAAAACAGTACTCACCAAACATGGATGAGCTGAAGCATAGCACAAACCGAACACAGCAAAGTAACAAGCACACACGGGATTTTGGGAAACTGTACAAAGAATCGCTAGAACAGGATAGAAAATACAAATGGTCTGAGCATCCGCTAAAAAATGCCTCACAACATAACATCAATCCTTTGGGACTGGCCTTTTTATACCGAATACCTCGTCACCAAGGAAAACAACAAATCAATGTCGGTGAGCTCATAGCCTACCGTTCCGCCAATAAACTTTCTCGCCACTGGGTACTGGGTGTAGCCAACTGGATAAAACGCAAGCACATTTCTGATGAAAGTATGGCTTATGAAATCGGCATTAAAAATCTGGCCAGAAGTGCAATACCCGTTTCAGTTAGAGAATATAGCCTCAAAGGGTTCAACACTATATACTATCGATCATTATTAATCCCCAAACATGTTTCACATCAACAGCTGCGTAGTCTAATCGTACCGGCTCTGAGTTTTGAATTAAATACCGTGCTTATATTAAATATGAGTCGAACCATTATACACATCAGGCTGGTTCGCATGTTGGCCTCAAGCAATGCTTACACACAATTTGAATTTGAAATTTTATAATTTGTATTACTACTATCCCGTTAAGCATTAAATATATAAACCACAGAGAAATAATAATTTGTCTAAATTATTAGCAGAACAAAAATTAAGTTGAATAATCTACTGTTCCAGCATAATGCTTATATAACTTGCATACCAGAATGGTTATTTAATAAGGCTCGTCAGCAGAATTTATGGGCAAAAATGGAAAATTATCGTGAAAATATTGTAACGGGAATATAGATAGCGCACCCCGGCACCTTTTAAGAAAATGTTAGTGCGACCTAATATTTATCTCAACAAAGGAACCGGGATGCAGTTAAAAACTATCCTAAATCGGGTACAAAAATTCAAGTGTTTTGTTTATCAATCAATACATTTCATCGATCATACTGATGGAGTAAGGCTGGAAGCTAAACTACGACCGCGTAGCAATAGTTTTGCATTATGCTCGGGGTATGGAAAACCGGGCCCTGGTTATGACACGCTGCCTGTTAGATGGTTTGAGTTTGTACCATTATGGGGAATGAAGGTTTTTTTTGTCTACGCACCTCGACGGGTGAATTGCCGTTGTTGTGGAATCAAGGTGGAACAGATGCCGTGGGCAAAGGGCAAAACCCACCGAACGGACGCCTATGAGTGGTTTTTAGCATGCTGGGCGAAACGACTAAGTTGGAAAGAGGTCGCTGACGTATTTTGCACCTCTTGGGAAAACGTTTTTCGGTCCGTCGAGATGGCGGTTAGCTGGGGTAGAGCGCACCAAGATCTTTCAGGGATCCAAGCCATTGGTGTTGACGAAATAAAGTGGCAACGAGGCCATCAATACTTAACACTGGTATATCAACTCGATGAGCACCATAAGCGCCTGCTTTGGGTGGACGAAAAACGGACGGTTAAAACACTGCTGCACTTTTTTCGTTGGTTTGGTTCCGAACGAAGCCATGCATTGAGTTATGTATGTTCAGATATGTGGAAACCTTATTTGAACGTTATTGCCAAAAAGGCCCATCATGCTATTAACATCTTGGATCGGTTCCATATCATGGCGCATGTCAATAAGGCCATAGATGAGGTTCGTGCCCAAGAGGCCAAAAAACTGCGCGCCACAGGTTATGAACCTGTGTTAACAAAGAGCCGTTGGCTACTTCTAAAG
>JAFLJQ010000039.1 GCA_022712915.1 Gammaproteobacteria bacterium
TATTGGCAAGCGTATAAACCGGTGCAGTGGTTATTTTACGGCTACAACCCCCATCGTGCACGCAGCATCACCAGTGCACAAAAGATATTTAAAAAAGCCAAGCAGCAAGCCAACATCAACAAGGTCGGTGGCATTCATGCCTTGCGTCATGCCTATGCCACCCATCAACTTGAATCTGGCATGCCCGTACATCAACTACAACAGTTGTTGGGGCACAACAATTTGCAGTCAACAATGCGCTATCTACATTGGGTGCCCCTCCAGCAACAGCGTGTCGGGGTAGATCTACTGATGGGACTGGAGGTGCATCATGACTAAAGCCTGCATGCAAACCGTCTTAACGCACTACCTGAAACAGTATCGACAGCATCATCGCCTGAGTCCCGCACAAAGCAAGGTTTGCCATCGTATTAGGATATGCCGTACCGAAGTACTGGGAGGACAGCTTGTGCATTGCGATCACTGTGGCTTTGAACAACATCGTTATCACTCCTGTCGTAACTGACATTGCCCGAAATGTCAGCACAAGGCTTCACAACAATGGTGTGATAAACAACTGCAACAGGTATTACCCATCAATTACTTCCATGTCATCTTTACCCTGCCGCATACGCTTAACCCCTGGATACAGTGTCATCCTGAAATACTTTATCAGTGCCTGTTTCAATCGGTCTGGAAAACCATCAAAACATTTGGCCATGATCCCAAACGGCTTAATGGCAAGATGGGCATGACAGCCGTGTTGCATACCTGGGGACAAAATCTGTCACAGCATGTGCATCTGCATTGTTTGATTCCGGCGGGGGCTTTATCTACTGACCAACAACAATGGCATCCGTCCAAAAGCAATTACCTGTTTCCGGTCAAGGCCTTGTCGAGACACTTTCGGGGGACGATGGTCAGTGCCTTACGTGAAGCTTATCGAGACGGTGAACTGCATCGACTTCAAGCGAGCGATGTTAATCAAAGATTCCATCAACTGATGCAACATGAATGGGTGGTTTATAGCAAGGCATCGTTAAAAAAAGCAGAAACCATTGTGCGCTACTTGAGTCGTTACAGTCATAAGATTGCCATCAGTGATTCACGCATCAAAATAATAAAAGACCATCAGGTTACGTTCCATTACAAAGATTATCGAGCGGGTCAGAAGAAATTAATGCAGCTTGATGGAGAGGAGTTCCTGCGACGTTTTATATTGCATGTTTTACCGGATGGCTTGATACGCATACGCCACTATGGTTTTTTGTCTAATCGAAGTCGCAAGCAAAAACTTGAGAAGATCAGAGGTTGTTTGCAGGTACAGGAGTAAGTGGCTCAGGGTGATAAAGAAACATTAACCGATGTGCCTCGGTTGTTGGATACACCGTGTCCTAAATGTCATGCGGGTCATTTACGTGTTTGTTATGAAATTCCGGCCAAACTTGTGTCGAGAAGGTGATGAGACGACAATAACAAAATATTAGTACTTGAATGGCTGTTATTTTAACAGGTGGAAAGAACCTGGGATGCCCTGCGGCTTCATGCTGAAAACAGGTTAAAAAACAGACAAGTTAAAGGACTTGTAGTACTATGATTAAGGTCAAAGAATATTATCACAGGCTAATATTCCCCTTCGCATTAGTGAAGTCACTTAGACAGACCTCCCCTATTCCAATACAATCCCCATAGAGACGACACAGCACGGCATAGTCCAACAAACATTTATACGCCATGCTGCGCACGGTGTATAAATGCTTAACTGTTAGGTGAAAAGAAACATACTATCAAAGATAGGAGAAAGATTATGACAGATCTAGTTTTCGACACAAAACAAAAGAAGCTCACTTGGCCCTTAAAGAAATTAAGCTGGAATGCAGTTAGCGGCCCATTTGGCGCAGGTGCGTTACCTTATGGATTGTACGATATTGCCAGAAGAGAAATCACCGGCTATACAAATAAAGTCGATATACCATACAGAGATAAAACAGGTATGGGATTTTTTATTCCTATATATCCTAAATTCAATACAAACAGAGGGAAAACAGGAGGAAGGTTGGGTATTCATCCTGATGGAAATAAGCCAGGAACACTAGGTTGTATCGGAATAACTGATGCTAATTCAAAAAATTTTCATGATGCAATAAGATTAACTGCGCCAAGCGCAAAACTTACTTTGCAAGTTAAGTAAAGAGGTATGTTATGAAAGCCTTGATGTGGATTACAGCATTAACCATACTTTCTGGTTGTGCAAACCTCAGCAAATTAACCGAGCTTACATTTTATGACGCACACGGAGAAGAGTACAATTCATCAACTGCATCATCGAATTTGAAAAAAAAGTTCAATCTCGAGGATAAGCCAAGGATAGTAGTTATTGCAACTTCATCTAAGTCTAATCAGAGATATAAAGAACAAATTAGTGCGATAAACAAAGTTAATGCTGAGGAAATGCAGTATCTGTATATTGTCGCTAATACTGATGATGAGGATCATTCTGGATACTATATGACAAGAAAAGGCTCAAAGCACATTCTCGCAGGTGATATTTTTAAGGTCATTATTTATGACGAACTTGGCCAAATAATTAAAAAAAGCAATGAAGTTATAGGAGTTGATGTGCTAATGAAACACCTAACAAGGTGAATCCAGCGGATTGCCAAAAGCGTCACTTATTTTGCTAACGCAAAAACGTGCCCTTTTTGGCAACCGCTGATTCACGACGTTAGTGCGCCAAGCGAAGCTTGGTGTACCTTGCAAGGTGAAAGTCCTTGTCTAGTAAGGTCTAGCCAACCACTAGTATCGAGTGTTGCATCTGTTGCGGAGTTAGCGAATTGTTTCAGACTTTTCAGTTAAGACAAGTG
>JAFLJQ010000228.1 GCA_022712915.1 Gammaproteobacteria bacterium
TCGACAGAATAAATGCCCTACCGGTTGATCCGGCTTCGTTAAATGTTTCTATACAGTATGGGGCCAAAGAATGACGATCATGGAATCGGAACGGTGATGAACCGGGTCAAGAAGATAAAGGTTTTTTGAGTGAAGATTAAGACTTTCATTATGAGTGTTCTTTTCGGTTTTATGGTGTCCGCCTGTGACATGGGGAATTATGAGTCTGTGTTAGTGACACCCCATTATTCTATTTTTTATAGTGAAGACTTTGCACGGCGTTTTTCTCTGCCGGTTGAAAAGGCCGTTGATTTGAATAATGCCCACCTCAAAGCGGTGGTCATCGGTATTGAGAAGATTAATCGGAATTATGAATGTAATATTTATTTTTATTATGATGATGCGATAAAGCTTTATTCACCGAATGGGCATTCAGTTTTTTTCAAGTCAAGGTACAATGATGGTTTTTTTGCCAAAGAATATAATGAATTAGACTTTAATTTTAATTTTGAGAATGTATCTAATAACATTAGTCCTGCCTTGTTTCGTTCAAAATCACTTGTAATCATGGAAGCGGGCAGAGTGTCAACCATTGGTTATTCTATTTATAAAGAACATGTTTTGCCAAATCTTAATTTGGCATCACTTGATGTTCCATGTATAAATTTGAATGTTAGGCATGGTGAAGCCGAAGTATGGGTTAAAAAAAATAAAGTTGAAAATTATGAATTTTCACAAGAAGATCCATTAAATATAAAACACCCTGAAAATAGCTACCGCTTTGATATACCTCTGGCCCTGCTGAAAAGTGTTCAGCCCATGATTGACCGGATTAATGCTATGCCTGTGGATCCTTCTTCTTTAAATGTTTCTGTGCAGTATGGGGCCAAGGAATGATGTTTGTGGGGTTGGGGCGGTGATGAATATAATCAACAGTATAAAGACCTGGCTTGAATAAAGATGAAGCCTTTAATTTTGTTTATGGCTATCAGCTTTATGGTTACCGCTTGTGATTTGGGTGATTTTGAATCTGTTCTGGTGACGCCGCATTATTCTGTTTTTTATAGTGAAGACTTTGCGCGGCGTTTTTCCTTGCCAGTTGAAAAAGCAGTCAAGTTGAACAATGCCCATCTCAAAGCAGTCACTATCGGTATTGAGAAGATTAATCGGAATTATGAATGTAATATTCATTTTTATTATGATGATGCGATAAAGCTCTATTCACCAAATGGCCAGACTTCTTTTTTTAAAAAAACTAGAGATGAATGGTTTTTTGTTAAACAAGCAAATGAGCTGGATTTTCAATTTAATTACAAAAATGTGTCTAATAATTCAGGCCCTGCATTGTACCGATCTAAGTCACTTGAAATAGAAAAGATCGGCATAATAGCCACCATTCGTTATTCTCATTATAAGGAACAGATTTTACCCCATCTTAATTATGGTGTCACTTGAGGTTCCTTGCATATCGCTCGATGTACGGAATGGCGAGGCCGAAGTGTGGATTAAAAAGGCTGGCGTGGTTAATTATGATCTGATTAATGAAGACCCACTTAATATCAAACACCCGGAAAACAACTATCGCTTTGATGTGCCATTGGCCTTGCTGCAAAGCGTTAGTCTCATGATTAACAGAATAAATGCCCTGCCTGATGAACTGTCTTCATCAAATGTTTCTGTACAGTATGGGGCAAAGGAATAAGCGGAGACAGTCTTGTTAAGACTAGGAACAATACAGATAGATTAGAGTGAGTAGCGTGATCGGTGGCTCAGCTAGTATCAAGTTGTTCGGTAATTAGTCCAATTTGTCTGCTGTATGAATAGAAATGATGTCTTCATTGAAGGTCTTGGAATTATTCCAAATATACGTTAAATTGAAAAAATAAAGGGGTGAATTACACCACATTGGCTTTGTAGGGCATTGCATGGATTGGATCAGTGTTTTAAGCTATAGACCGCATGATTTGTCTGGAATCATAATGAGCAAAATAAGGATATAATCCTTCCAGCAACACGAATCAATCTGCTCCGATAAAGGTGTCTGGTTAAATAGTAACCAGTTCGCAACGTCACCGACCCGTTTTCATCGGGTGGCAGGACTGCCGAAGAGCAAGGGAATGGCCCACAGCCAAGGTTGTGGCAGGAAAAGGATCATAAAAATGGAATATTGGGCCACCGTATTGCCCCTATGTACAAAATTGATGCCGTGTGGCAGGTTTTCATACGCCTGCCCACAGGCAAATGTTTTGAAATCACGACTACCTATATATATGGAGCCACACCATGAAGCCGTTGTTTGAAATACGCCGAGTCCCCCACGTCCTTTTTGTCCTACTGACCCTGGTTTTGTTGCAGGGTTGTTTTTGGGAGAGTGATGATCCGGCACCGACACCAGATGCCAATCCAACGGGGTATTACAAACAAGGCACATTAACGAATAGTGCAGGAACGGTTATTGATTCGGCTTTTCAGGCTATCGTTTATAATGGTCGTCTCATGATGATGAGTGTCGCCAATGGGTTGCTTTATGATGGCAATATGGTCATTACCGGGAATAGTTTTACGACCACCGTCGTGGCATATACGAATGGGATAAAGGAAGCGTCTGTCGCGATTACCGGTAATATCAATGCCGGTTCAGAAATAACGGGGGATATAACCAGCGGGGGATCATTTACCCTGACTTATGCGCAAAGCAATAGTCAAACCGCCGCAGTATCAAATGTTATGCAAGTTTGGACTTCAAATATTGGGGGGAGTACAGGTCTAATTGGCGATCAATTTGAGATTGATATCGCCAGCAATGGTGATATGGTTGACCAAAATACTACCAGGAATGGTAATTTTGACGGGTGCAGTATATTTGCCGCGAACAAAGGCAAGGTTACTTCAATTGATGGCACTAATTTATTTCTTGTTAGTGCGCCAATTTCATCATGCACTGGTTCACTAGGGAATGATGGGAACTACACTGGCCTGGCGACATCCGAAGACCCATATGCAACATTGGTCTTTATGATGACCATAGGGGATTCTAGCTATGGTATGAGCGGTAATTTTACCGCCGTACCGTAGCGTAGGTAAAACCGTAAGAGTAAAAGCTAACCGCTATTGAGCAAGATGCAGGATATTTAATGTTAGGCGAGTTGACTATCATTGCTGAAATGATGGTCAATAAAGGGAAAAGGGACAGGAGGAAGGGTAAATGGCGAGTGTATTTGAATTAGCAAAATTGTCTAGCATGGTTTATGACAATACAAAAATAACTTTTCAAAATTGGGTGCGAAAAAGAAGGTTTGGTATTCCAACTGGCAAGGCATTTTATGCTGAGTTGTATTTCCATACGGAAAAAAAAGAAGCTGCGTACGTCATAAGAGGGACGGATTTGAATAGTGACTGGAGTGATTATCTGGCTAATTTACAGATTGGGATTGGGCAAGTACCACATCAGTTTGCTGAGGCAGAACGAAACTATCGGACGGTAAAAAAATTAGCTGATGAACGTTTTTTGGGTGATTATAAATTATATTTTTCAGGCCATTCTCTGGGGGGCGGTTTGGCATCGTTGCTTTCGGCTAAGCAGGGTGGTTTGCCTGCGGTGACCTTTAACGCACCAGGGATGATGCACTCCTATGCGGCTAGCCATGGTCTTTATCCGCTTGGACTCTATAAATTATCAAAACTCGATGTCTCAAAAATACTCCACATACGTGCGACAGGTGATCCCATTAGTCTTGCCACAGGCAAGCACATGGGCAGGATGGAAGAGGTCTATGTGGATGAATGGGGAGATGGCAGAATTTTGGGTACATCACGTCATTTGGCACAGCACAGCATTAAGAATATGGTCAACACCCTGGCAAAACACAGTCAATACCGTAAAGATCTGGCCTGAATGAAGATGAAGTCTTTAATATTCAGCATTATTGCGGGCCTTACTGTTTCCTCATGCGATTTTGGAAATTTTGAATCTGTTTTGGTAACGCCGCATTATTCTATTTTTTATAGTGAAGACTTTGCGCGTCGGTTTTCTTTGCCGGTTGAAAAGGCTGTTGGTTTGAATAATGCCCACCTCAAAGCGGTCGCTATCGGTATTGATAATATTAATCGGGATTATGAATGTAATATTCATTTTTATTATGATGACGCCATAAAGCTTTATTCACCAAATAATAAATCTGTTTTTTTTCACAAAACTTACGCTGAATGGTTTTTTGTTAAACAAGCAAATGATCTGGATTTGCAATTTAATTACAAAAACACGTCTAATAATACAAGTCCCGCTTTGTTTCGCTCTAAATCAGCCGCAATCACGCAAACAGGCACGGCAGCCACTATTGGCTATTCCCGCTATAAAGAACAAATTTTTTTGAACCTTAATCTGGTTGCACTTGATATAGATTGTCATTTTCTTGACTCTCGGCATGGTGGCGCTGAAGTATGGATTAAAAAAATGGGGGTTGAAAATTATGAGTTAGTTCAAGAAAATCCATTAAATATTAAACGCAAAGAAAATAACTACCGCTTTGATGTGCCATTGGCCTTGCTTCAAACCGTTAAACCCATGATCGACAGAATAAATGCCTTGCCGGTTGATTCGGCTTCATCAAATATTTCTGTGCAGTATGGGGCAAAGGAATGACGATTATGGAATGGGAACGGTGATGAGCCGGGTTAAGAAGATAAAGGTTTTTTGAGTGAAGATTAAGTCTTTCATTATGAGTGTTCTTTTCGGTTTTATGCTGTCCGCTTGTGACCTGGGGGATTATGAATCTGTGCTGGTGACACCGCATTATTCTATTTTTTATAGTCCGGATTTTGCGCGGCGGTTTTCTCTGCCGGTTGAAAAGGCCATTGATTTGAATAATGCCCACCTCAAAGCGGTGGCCATCGGTATTGAGAAGATTAATCGAAACTATGAATGTAATATCCATTTTTATTATGATAATGCCATAAAACTCTATTCACCAAATGGACAGTCATTATTTGTTCATACAAGCTATAAAGATGTTTTTTTTGCAAAAAATTATAATGAATTAGATTTTCAGTTTAATTACGCTAATGTTGATAATAATTCCGGCCGGATTTTTTATCAAACTAAAAATACTGGTGTTAATGTAAAAGGGTTTTATAGTTCAGCTAGGTATTCTTTATACAAAAAAAATATTTTACCAAATTTGAATATGGTTTCAGTATTAGTTGGTTGTGGTTATCTTGAATCTCAATATGGTGATGCTGAGGTGCGTATACAAAAAGCGGGTGTGAGCAACTATAAGTTGATTGATGAAGACTCCCTTAATATAAAACATCCAGAGAACAGCTACCAGTTTGATGTGCCGCAGTCCTTACTGCAAATAGTAAAACCCATGATTGACCGAATCAATGCAATGCCAGCAGATCCATATTCTTTAAATGTTTCTGTGCAATATGGGGCTAAGTAATCAGATGGTTGAAAAGGAACGCTTTGTGGAAAATTGAATTATATTGGGACATCCACCTTAAATGGGATGGGAAAATATTTAAAGTGGTTAAGGTTAGACATAGCACTTAAAGTGAGTTTCTTATTCCCATGTTTCTGCGTAGGAATACATACCTGACTTGAATAAGGTTCTGGATTTAAATTTGTGTTGAACTAAGTGAAGGGATTAAAGAATGGGTTTGTGCATAGGCTTGTTGGGGTATGCATTTCCATGCAGAGCATGGGAATGAGAAATGAAAATAAAATAAATAAACATGGTGTGTTTTGGGGGTAAGGAAATGAAACAAGCAACAACAGATGGTATACGTTCTACCTTGGCATGGACGCAGGCAGTATTTTTTTCACTGCTGTTCAGTAATCTTGTCTGGCTACCCTATGCCCATGCAGGGCCACAAGGTGGTGAAGTGACCGGGGGGGCCGGCAGTATCCATCAGTCTGGCAACCAGACCACCATCCATCAAAATACGCAGAATATGGCGATTGACTGGCAGAGTTACAACGTCAACAGCAATGAGCGTGTGCAGTATATTCAACCTAATCGCCAATCCATTTCCTTAAACCGAATTCTTAGCAATAACGGTTCACAAATCCATGGCCGTATTGATGCCAATGGTCAGGTGATCCTGGTTAATCCGCATGGCATCTTTTTTGGTCCCGGTTCGGTGGTTAATGTCGGCGGTATCGTGGCCTCCACTTTGGATATCAGTTCGCAGGATTTCATGAACGGAAATTATATTTTTAATGACGTTCTGGGTACGAATGGCGAGGTGGTGAACAGCGGCATTATCAATGCGGCCGTGGGCGGTAATGTGGCCTTGATCGGCAAGAAGGTTAAAAACAAAGGTCTGATTGCCGCCAAGCTGGGATCCGTGACCCTGGCGGCAGGTAAGGCGGCGGTGTTGTCGTTTGATAACGCCGGTTTGCTCAGTGTGAAAGTGACAAAAGCCATCTTGCAAGATGAGATTGGCGTGGATCCAGCGGTGCTCAATAGTGGTGAAATCCTCGCCGAAGGTGGTCGGGTGTTATTGACGGCCAGCGTGAGCCAGGATGTGTTTTCACAAGTTGTGAATACCAATGGGCTGGATGTGGCCACCAGTGTGGTGGTGCATGATGATGGCACCTTTACCCTTGGCGGCGGGGCCGATGTGGTGAACACCGGCAGTATCGATGCCTCACAAGCCAGTGCCGGGAATGAGAACCTAAAAGCCGCCGTGGTTCGTTACAACAATAAGCAGGCTACCAAAATTATTGTTCTCAATGATGGAACGGTAGAGGTCTCTCAAGAGAGCGAGCGTGTCGATGTTACACAGGCCAGAATAAACAACGCGAACCAGGACGCTGTGGATACGGATAGCAATACACCGTCTACTGCCGGCCGTATTGTGCTTCTCGGTGAGAATGTTACCAGCAGTGGCACGATCAAGGCCGATAATGCTAATGGTAATGGCGGTGAGATCGAACTGCATGCCCAGGATACTATGTTACTGACAGAAAACAGTTTGACCTCGGCGCGATCAGAGGCCAATGGCAAGGGCGGGATTATTAAGGTCTTGGGTGACAAGGTGGGTCTGTTTGATCAATCGACGGTGGATGTGTCGGGGGCCAATGGGGGTGGACAGGCATTGATAGGAGGAGATTTTCAGGGCAACAACCCTTTTATTCGCAATGCAACTGAGACAATCGTTAATCGCGGCACCTATATTTTTGCCGATGCCTTTTTGAATGGTGATGGCGGCAAGGTGATCCTTTGGGCCGATGGCAATACCTTTTTCGGAGGTAATATTTATACCCGTGGAGGCAGTGAATCAGGGGATGGGGGGCTGATAGAAACCTCTGGCAAAGAGAATCTCTTGTTTAGAGGTAGTACAGATAGAACTGCGACTAATGGTAATGCGGGTCTGTTATTACTTGACCCACGCGATATAACGATTGGTAGTAGTATAGATGATGATATCAGGCTTGATGATGGTGTTATAACATTTGGTGAGGGTGGTAATGATGACTTTGATATATCTTCTAAGAACCTTGTTTTGGAATTGCAACAAGGTTCAGTGACCTTGCAGGCAAACAGGGATATTAATATCGAGACGGACGTTATCGCTACGGATAAAAATGAGAGCGGCCTGAGCCTGTATGCAGGTGATGATATCCGAATTGGACAAGTTGACAATGTTGTCTCTCTGAATTTAAAAGATGGCAACCTGACTTTGATGTCAGGAGTGGCTAGCTTGAATGAGGTGGCATGCAGCACTTGTAACAATGGTAATACTAACGAAGTAACCATTGATGGCACCATTCAGACAACCGGCGAAGTCAGGATCAATGCTGCGGATGATGTCATTGTGAGGCAGGCAATAGGTGGAGCGGTTTTTCCCTCTTTAGTAGAGACTAATCCATCTTTAGTGGCGATTAATGCCGGAAATGATATTCAGGTTATTGGTAATGGTTCCATTACCACAAATGGAAACGTCACCTTGACCGCAGGTGATGTCGCGCTTAGTCAATCAGGTAGAGTAGATTTTATACTGGATACGCCTCATAGTACCGTCACCGGTGACATCGAATTAAGCGGTGATGTGACCACCAATGGTGGTGATTTTACGGCAACAACGGGTAGCGGTCACTTCGATAATTGGTTTGATGGGCAAAGCATTAATACAGGTGCCGGTTCGGTTACCATCGAAGCCAGTGGTTCAGTAATATTTAATTCTGTCGCGACCGGTGCATTGTTGGGTGATATTACCGCAAGCTCTCTTTCTGTTACGACTACATCAGGTCAAATCATCCAGTCAACCATCGCTGCACGAAATCTGGATATTAGTGGTGTCTCTTCATTCGATGCAGGTGCAAATGCGATTAACTTGACTAATTCAAATAATAATATGCGTGGAGCGATTGATTTGTCTTCAACCGCAGGTGATATACACCTGGCTAATTCATCTGCTACAACCAATATTAGGAATGTGACAACACATGGTAATTTAACTATAAACACCGCCAACAATATTAACCTTGGCGGTACGGTTAACATTGTCAATACGACTGGTGGATCCACATTACAACAATTTAACTTTGGTTCAGCGGCTAGCAGTGTTTTCACTACGGCAAACACAGCATCAATTGTTGGTGATGCATCGAGCAATAGCGCTATTAATGTAGAAATTATTGGTGGCGCTAACGGTGATACTATTACTTTCGATAGTTTTAGCCTGGAGAACAATAACGCAGCAAACGTGATGTCGTTGACAGTTTCTGGCGGGGGCGGTGATGATTTTATTAATCTAGTGGCTTCTAACCATTTTTTAAATATCAGTGATATCATATTTAATGGTAATGCGGGTGTCGATACCTTCCAATTGTATGATTCAACCGCTTTTACCAATGTTACAAACTTCAAGGTGAATGGTAATGAAAACGATGATGTTTTTAACATTGGTTTAGGCACCTCAACCGAGTTGGCCACTTTAAATTTGAATGGTGATGGAGGCAACGATACTTTTAATATCAATGCTGCCGGTTTGGCAATTACTCAGATTGATGGCGGTACAGACGCTGAAACAACAGGGGATACATTGGTTGGGAATGGCACACCAAATGATTGGGCGGTCACTTCATTGGGTGGAGGGACACTTAATACTGATGTTGTATTTTCGAATGTTGAAAATCTGACCGGTAATGCAGGCATTGATGCCTTTACCATAGGCGCCTCTGGCTCGTTGAGTGGACTACTGGATGGTGCGAGCGGTGCAAGTGACACGCTGATACTAGAAGGGATTACCAACCGGATCGTCCAAATCGGCTCAACGGTGAATGGCAATCTTAATGTTAATAATGTCGAAACCATTACCGCCAGCACTATCTCGACCGACAATACCCTGATCGATGCCTCTGTGGGCAATGCCTGGAACATCGATGGTGCGAATACGGGTACCGTTGATGGTGTACGGTTTAATCATTTCCACAACCTGACCGGCGGTGCAGGCATTGATACCTTCACTATTTCTACTGCGATGATAACCGGGACATTAAACGGTGATGCTGGAAATGATATTTTCAACATCGATGCAACGATGGGAGGCACCATTAATGGTGGCGATGGTAATGATGTCTTTAATATCCTGGCCAATGTTACCGGCACGACCAATGGCGACGATGGTAATGATATCTTTAATATCCAGTCCAATGTAACCGGCACGACCAATGGCGGCGATGGTAATGATATCTTTAATATCCAGTCCAATGTTACCGGCACGACCAATGGTGGCAATGATAACGATACCTTCAACATCAGCTCATCCGTGGCCGGAAGTTTAAACGGCGATGCGGGCGATGACACCTTTACGCTTTTGAACACGGGGCTCACCGTTGCGGCAATGAACGGTCATGCGGGCAATGACACGGTGAATGCAGCGAATGAAGCCAATGACTGGACCCTCAGCGCAGAGAACACGGGCACCATTAACGGCAATAAAGGATTCACGGGCATCGAGAATTTGATTGGCGGCACTTTGGTGGATACCTTTCACCTGACACAAAATGTAACCGGCATGGCCAATGGCGGCGATGGCAATGATGTCTTTAATATCCTGTTCAATGTAACCGGCGCGACCAATGGCGGTGATGGTAATGATGTCTTTAATATCCAGTCCAATGTAACCGGCACGACCAATGGTGGCAATGATGATGATACCTTCAACATCAGCTCATCTGTGGCTGGAAGTTTAAACGGCGATGCGGGCGATGACACCTTTACGCTTTTGAACACGGGGCTCACCGTTGCGGCAATGAACGGTCAT
>JAFLJQ010000265.1 GCA_022712915.1 Gammaproteobacteria bacterium
GGGTCGCCGTGTTGATCTAGCTTTTTTAGGCGCTCTTCTGTATCAAAAAAACTGGGCTGTAACATTATATCGGATCTCCTTGGCGTTCTTGATCTGATCGCGGGAAATACAGAAAGTTCCGTTAATTTTTAGAGGTTCCCTCTATCGATTGCTGGCTCCAACCTTACATTTGGTCTTTTTCTATCATCTTTACCACCCCATTTCATAAATGAGGTAAGGTGACTATCCTTTTTTACAATCCAATTTGCTGTGTGAATTTTTCTTAAAGAAGCTGAATTATCTTTCCCTGTAATCCCAACAATGAGAATAACCAAGCATGACTTCCATAGTGGCCTCGCATCACAAGGTGTAAAATTTTTACGCTTAGTAAAAGTGAATGGCGCATTAAGAATATCGTTAATATCCATATTAAAAATCCAGAGGACAACGTATCAACCAATCAGCTATGACACCCCAAGTAATTAATTCCAAGTCAGGTTTTCTCAATGAGGGGATTTCGCTGCTTATATCATTTTGAAGTTTTTGAAGTTCATTTTGTATAATGTTTTCAGGCTGCTTAGATCCATCAGTTAAAAATCTAGACTCTAAATAGCTTCTTCGATTGTTTATTAACGCATTAATCTTCACATGAATATCAGGCCATTCGGCCTTTAAATAATCAAGCAAATTCTGAAATCCCAAATATTTTTGAACTAAGAAAGACTTGGATTGGCCGGTTTTTCCCTCAGCAACGACTTTTGGTAACTTTAAATCCATTTTCTCTAAAAACGTTAGGTTTTGACTAATCCAGTCATCAGCCTCATCACCATCGACATGACTAAAATCTAATGAAAGTTGATAAATATATTGCCTTAAAGCTTTTACCTCAGATTTATAATCGCTTTCTGTTTGTAAAAGTATTTGAAAATCATCTGATATATAAGGTAAGCCAAGTTTTCTTACTTTTACCGACTTGGCAGAACAGTATAACGCTATATCTGAGTCAAAATATTCAGGCGTAGCCAATATCCACCTTGAAACGTTCATACCTTCAAATAATTTGGCGAATTTTTTTTTATTCTTGACAGTGAGCTTATGGATATCATTCCTTATTTTGTTTTTTTGGGCCTTGGTTAATTTTTCTTTATCACTAAATTGTTCAGGTAAGTAGCATTGAAAGGTATGACCAGAAAACGAGTAGCATTCAATACCAAAATCACCTCCATATGAGTCTGGAATATCCTTCATATTTGAAGGCCCATAAAACCTTCTCAAAATATCTTTGAAATAGTTTTCCCAACTCTTAGGATCGGCTCTAGGATCATCTAACATTCAATATTACCTTCTTAACCATCAACCAACATCCCTCTCAATCAGAGAAAAAAGCCCATTTACGACAAAAATCGAATATTTTATACCAGAGCATTATTCACTGCATCAATGTCTATTATGACTTGAAAACTGATCTTTAGGCTGATTGAACCACACACCACCAACTCAAACAATCCTATCTTCTTGTTATGGCTTTTTTGTAAGCCTTTACTTACAAAAGCGGGCCTTTAGTCCACAAACTCTTTGGTGTCTTCAGGCACTTTATTGCGATGTCTTCTGTTGAGGCGGGACAGCAAAAACGGCAGAAAAGACGGGGTCAGAGACAGATGTATCCCTAGAAAATTGAGGTCAAAACACAGATTTCCCTAATATACCCATTTAAACATGACAACCAATTCGCTCGGATCGGGCCCCTTTGATGCCGCGTTGTGATGTTTTGTATTCATCATATATATCAGTGCGCCGCAAGGACGCGGCGCTGCTCATCATCGGCACAGGAACGTGCCGTTGATGAGCATCCTTCATGAATACGGAATATCACAACAGGTTTGCGAGATCATAGGGGTGCCCATTCACCGCTCCTGGCCATCCATGGCCCCGCGGCATTAGTACTTCCTGTACGTCATCTTCGGTTACTTTTCTTTGGGCAAGCAAAGAAAAGTAACTTGCTGTCGGGCAACCCCCGACATAAAAAATCAGCATCGATGACAGTCGATACCAATTCATTTGAAAACAGAACAAGACACCGATCCCAAGAAATTCTGACTTTTTATATAAAACAACAAATTAGCATTTTTGCTACGTAGGGTGTCCGGCTAATCATCGGTCTATTACTGCTATATCTATGTTTTCTGGCCATACCAACATTTGCCATAGACAACCCAGATGCGCGCCCCCCTGATTACCGAATTCAAATCACGCGCACAGGTTTTCGAAAAAGAAATCAACAAACCAGACAACAGCCCACGGGATTATTTAATCGCCTATGACCATTACCAAACCTTTCTCGACAAAGAACTTAACAAGGCATACCAACTATTAAGATCCAAGCTGCCCTCACCCCAGGCAACCGATCTAAAAAAATCACAACAAAACTGGATAAAATTCCGCGATGCCGAATTCAAACTCATTAAAAATAACTGGACCAAAAAAAATTTCGGTAGCTCCGCCGGTATATCACGCGGCACATACCGGTGCAGCATCATCGAAAATCGGATAACACAACTACTCCACTATGCAAAAAACTACTGACCGACAACAAAAAGTGGGGGGCTTATTTGTTGTCTAATATTCGAGCTCAGGTTGGGGTGAAAAATTAACCCCAACAGAAAAATGCACAGTTCTAACCGAACAAAATAATGTGCAAATGCACTATCGACGAGACGACACCAAGTGAAAAGGATAAAGGTCTTAAAGAATTTGGAGTAGGCGCTTAAGGTGTTGGGGTTCGCACACTCACCCCAACCGCGCTTATAACCTAATCTTGAGGGATGGTTTCCTTGTCGTGGTTAACAGCCATTTCCTCAATGAGGACCAGCAGCTTAGAATACAACTCCCGAATACGGTCATCTTCCGGGAAGTTTTCCGCAAGTGAAAAAAATTCTTTCCGAACGATCTCGGCCAGGTCAATCTGACCTAATTCGCTGTGTGATATAACGGTACTCCCCAAACCCTTGGCCAATTGTTCCCGCACCGCCGGTTCCGCTTCATCGTTCGTCGCCAGTTGCCGCAGTTCCTCGAGCAGGGCATCGCGCCGTGGCAGCTCGTCTTCGGCTTTGGCAGCGATGAGGGTGTTGAACAAGCCCATGGCCAGCAATACCTCCCCACCCTTAAACTGGATGTCTTGTATTCGAAGTTCACTTATAACCGATTTATCAGCACGAATACCAAACAGTGAGCCATTGGCATCTAATAGCGCGTGGCAAATCTGAGGTAGCGAAAGAATCTGGTGAGATTGAAGATTTAGCAATAATGAAGAGAATGGCAATTTATCCTCATTAGTATCAGTAATCTGGGCGGCAAACGTATGGATAAGTAGTTTGGCCTGCCGCGTCATGTCTATATTTCGGTTTACCAGAAACCAGTTACGTACAGCATCCCAACGTTTGTCATGGCCAAAACTGGGTGGCTGGGTTTGTTCTAGAATTTTTTTGTAACGTAGGTCATCCAGTAGGGCCTCATCCAGTCCGTTGAGGATAGAGACTTTTAACTGTTGCCACCACTCATCACCAAACGATGTGATGAGTGCCAGTCGCATGGCCAATTGACACTCTCCCGGTTTGTCCAATTCCGGTAACAGGCTATCGAATTCCCGGAAGCGATTGGCATGGGCGTCTTCGGCGAGCTTCTTCAGGGTGTTGACCGAGTCAACTTCGATAGCGCTTAGTGGGTCTGTCCACCGGTTTACCACCGCCGGATAGCCGTCAATCTGGTGCAGTAGCTCGGCATCGGTCAACGCCTCCTCCAGGCTGATGTGACTGCGGACATGCTCGAGTAGTGCCTGACGGGCATCCTTATTTTCCTCATCCAGGTGCATAAGAGGCAGGTGATAAAACAGTGATCGGGCTGGCTGGTCTTTGATGATCTTTTCGATTTCTGTAATAACCGGTGCCTCCGGTCTCATACCAATAATGATATGCACCCGGGGCCACTCAGCCAGGTGGCGCAGGAAGGCATGCAGGATGCTGATCCCCGCATCAAGAGTGCGCGACTGCTCCCAGCCATCAAGGATGAGAATGAGTGGAAAATTGGTTATTTTTCGTACAGTACGCACAAGATCCCGGGCCTGATCATATTGCAATGGCTGAATTTGCAGTCCTGCCGATTGCAGGGTGGTGTTGGAACGGGTCAGGCCTTGCAGGGTTTTACTGATGAGCCTGGCTCCTGGCACAGTAAAACAGTCGCCGAGTTTTTCAATCACACTAGCAACGCTATCGGTGACACCGGTGAGTAACTTACCTCTATTTTGTTGCCAGACCATGTTGGCCTGTGCGGCATAATCAGTATTGGCCAGCCAGCGGGTGTAAAGATCAATTAGGGCGCGAAGTAATGAGTCTGCGCCCTCGCTACGGGATTCAAAATAACCAACCAAATGGGGTTCGGCCTCATTTATTGTCACTTGGCGACCCAGTTCCTGTAATAGCCAGGTCTTGCCCATTTGCGGGCGGGCTGTGACCACGGTAAGGCCAGGGTGTTTTATCCGCGACAAAAGTTCTGTCAGGTCAGGTTCTCGACCGAACAGGATACTGCTGTTGTCGGGAAAGGGCGCGCCAGTATCCATGTGTGTGTACCTGTGATGTTCCGTTAGAGCGAAATCCTGAGACCGATGTTAACCTATCTATTTTAAAACCTATAGGATCAGACTAGATCGGGTTGAGATAAATTGCAGCTTCCGCTGCAAAGCCGCCATCTAATGAAAGCTCTGGTAAAGTCGGCTTAAGGTAGTTTACAGTCCGTCACTATGTAAAATCAAATATCCAATTCGAAATAATGAGCCGAATTTGTTTTAAAAAAATGCCCATTTTAATGTCAAAGAAAACCAGTCATGCCTTATCTAATTTTGTAACCTGTTTATGATTTCATGGTATGAATGCCCGCATAAATAACGAATCATCACCCACAGATTCAATTGTTCCTAAGTGCTAGATTTATTCACTTCAGCAAGTTCTGCGTGGAGGCCTTTTATTTCTTTCTTCAAGGATTGTACATATATCTTTGAAGATTGCGTATTTCCTGCGGATCTGTTTTTACCAGGGTTCCAACTGTTTGCTTGTTTCGTCGTTTGAAACAGGAGTGTTTCTTTTTCTTTTATGGTGGCTAATAACCGGTCTTTTTCAGCTTGCAAAATAATCACCTTTTTAATTAATTTATCATCGCCCACCCGCCCTTTAACGGCAAGTGAGCCAATAGCGCATTATACACCTATTTTGCGGTATATTCCCTTCCTGGATTATAAGCACTAAACATCAATATATTTTATAACACTACTGTCCCGTTAAGTATTAAATCCATTTAAAGATCTAAACCGCAAAGGGCGCAAAGGAACGCAACGTTATTTTATTTCTATATCAGAGGAAAATTTTGGGTTATCCAAAGTATTCAAGAGCTCATTTTTTATGAAATGCCTGATTTATTTTTTCTTTGCG
>JAFLJQ010000163.1 GCA_022712915.1 Gammaproteobacteria bacterium
GTTAAGTAGTGTTCTTATTCGCATTGGGCTTCTTTTTTTGATAGTGGTCTGGTAACTACCATCATGGATCGAAGCTCAATGTGAATCAATTCTTATTAAATCATCAATTATTTACCCACAGATTTTCCTGAAGAGCCTTAATTGTTAACTATTAGGTAACACATCAAACTCTTTACGTTTTGACTCAAACCATTTTTCCATTTCTTCTGGTGAACTCATAAGTTCTTGCATTTTACTCATAGCGTTTAGATGTGCTTCATCCTGTTTTTGAAACATGTCCATTCCATGTTCCTTGCTCATTTCAGCGATTTCTTCAAATGAATCAGCACGAAACACTTCATCACATGCTCCGCCAAGTTGTTTGCAAGTCATTGTTTTCATATTGTACTCCTTAGTTGAATTGTTGAAACATAACGCTACAAATCATCACCAGCATATTGAAACAACGAGAGGACTGTGGCATTCGCCACAAACAAGCATTGCGGAAATGTGTCCGAGTAAATTTTCCTTGTTAGGCATTTTTCTCAGAAGTTCATCCAATAAACACACTCTCTAATTTTGACATAGCCAATAATAAGCTTTCGAATAATGGTTAAATGAAGCCTCCGTTTCAGACTTCACTCCGGCTTCTGCGTAACACTCAGGAACAACCGAAGCATATTTCCGGCAATTTTCCACCAATAGTTTTATTGATAAGAATGAGCGAACATATTTAAGGCACTCAATTGACTCGAACTCATGTGCTCCCATATCAAGTAACAAAGCGAATTTCCCTCTATTGAAATAGTCCTCCAACATTCTTTCTAGTTCTATTTTTGCGCTCTTTAATGAAGCGAGTTCTACCAAGTCTGGAAATCGCACAATATATCCATTGATATCCTCATCAAAGCTAATATGTATATCTCTACTCATCGAAAACTACCAAGGCGATATTCATGGGGCTAACGCCAAACTCACTTGACGCAAAAAGCATAGCAACAATAGGGACAACGTTTTTTGCGGTCAAGTGAATCGCCCTGTTAGTCGATTTCAAATCTAAGCTCTTGTTTACGCTTTTCACCGATCTCATCCCAGTGCTTATCATACAATGCACCTTCAAAAGAATACAGGTAGTAGCAAACAGGCAGGGCCTCATTGGGATGTTTTTCCTTTATCATCCGATGCGCCTTTACTGGCCCAAAGAACCGCAACTCATCTTCAGAGAAGATACCTGCTTCATTCAAGCGCCCAGCTATTTTACTGCCGATGTTTCTGAGGTCTGTTAATTTTCTATTCTGAACCATAGTCACCTTGATACTCTTCCGTTGACTCAATTGTCTGAACAATATCTAAGTGAACTCCGTTTGGGTCTTCTATGCAAAAATGGCGCTGCCCCCAATCCTCAGAACGAAGCTCAAGCACGATGTTCAGTGACTTTGATTGTGCAATCGCAAAGGCCGAATCAACATCAGCGACTTCTAGGCTGAAAATTACGCCAGCACCGGAATATGGCAGCTTAAAAATGGCGGGCTGAGTGGGTTGTTCCGGTAGCAGAAAGCCAACTTGAACACCAGCCTTGGAGACTAAGTGCAAATACCATTCGTTCGAGAACACGGCATCAAATCCAAAATGCTTTGAGTAGAACGTCTTCGCCGTATCAAGATCCTTTACTATGAATACTGGAAAAGAACTATTGGGTTCGATCATCATTTGGTATCTCCTTTATCGACTAATGAGGCTGTAGAAAAACCCAATCACAAAACTGGTATCCTACCCTTCTCTTTTAAAATTTATGATTTAACCACCTTGCCTTTTTAACCATGCATTTCAAGCCATTATCGGGCTTCATTGCCGGATTCCGGTGGCCAGTTCACCATAGTTCTTTAACTTCTCTATGTTGTGTATCAAACAATATAACTGCCATTGCCCCTGAACTTTCTTTTTGCCACGTAAACTAAACCTATTAAGTCGTTTGTTGGTTCCGATATTACCAAAGACGGGTTCAATCACCGACATGCGGTGGCTATAAATGCGTTTTCCTTTATCAGAATCAACTCGCTGTTTCATCCAGTCGGTATAGTTTGGGGCGCGTTGGCTTTTCTGGATAATGAATGACACTTGACGGCCATGACCTTTGCGAGTATTCGCCGAGTCGGGGTTGCGCATACATCGGTTCTTTCGTTCACAGGCGCGACACTTTGTTAAACGACCTTCAAAAAAAAATTTTGTATGACCATGTTTATCAACAAGCTCGCTACGTAACCACATTGCTTCACCCGCCGGGCAATGACAGGTTTTAGTGTCCGGGTTAAATTCAAATTCACTGGCTTCGATCACGCTTATACCAACTTTCCGCTTACCTGTGATCGGTTTGCGGGTGCTATGGGTTTTATTTTGTTCGCTAAATTTCGGATCGCGTTTTCGAAATTGGTTATCTGGAATATACCCGTTAATCCCGTTTTCGTGCAAATATTTCATATTGGCTTCGTTCGCATAACCGGTGTCGGCGGTAATGATAGGGTCATTCAGTGCCATGCCTAATCGTTTAAACCGTTCAAAAACGGTATTTAATACCGGCTGTAAAGTATGATGTTCCTGGCCTTGACCAAATGCCTGGGCATCTACAATGATTTGATGCTTCTTATCTGCCGTGGCGATCCCGTTGTAACCCTGGATTGTGCCCTTGCTGGTGGTCATCTTGGCACTTTCATTATCGGTGATATTACTTTTGACTTCCTTTTGTATTTTTCCCTGACCCATCCGTGGACTCGCGGACTTTAAGAAGCGGTCAATCTTGTCATGGGCTTTGTTTAAGGTTTCAATCGTCTGTTGTCTACGCTGGAGTCGTTCATCCTCCCGTGATTCGGTGTTATCTCTCTTTTTATGTTCCTTTATATTGTATTCGTTCTGGCGTTGGAGCTTGTCACGTTTCTGTTCCAACTCTTTAAAGGTGCCTGACCATTCCTTGGCGGCATTGGATGACATCTTGCAGCCATCCAGGGCAAATAATTCTTTTCCTAATAAACCTTGTTCGTCGCAGATTAACAGCACTTGCTCAAATAAAATTCCAATCTCTTCAGAGCGTCCGCTGACAAAACTAGCCAGAGTCGTGTAGTGCGGTACTGTATCGCAGGATAGGGCTTTAAAAATAATATTGGTTTCGCAACACCATTGGATTTCACGGCTTGAGGTGATGCCTTTGGAATACGCAAACAGGATGATTTTTAATAGAATGGCCGGATCATACGCGGGACGACCGCCCTCATCATTCTGATAACGGGGATAAAAAATCGTTAAATCCAGTTTGTGGTCAATGATGTGGTTAATCGCAAACTCAAAGCTGCCCGCTTGCAATTGATCGGCATAGTTAATCACCACCATCTTACTTTGATTTGGATCGTAAGGAATAAATTTAGGCATCGTGCGTGACTCCATGTGCGGTTGATGCAGTTTAGCAAAATCTTACGGTGATTCTTAGGTTTTTCTACAGCCTCAACGACTCAGCTAACAGGCGCGGCGCTTTTTGCCGAGTCCGTGTTGAGAGCCTTGTTATGTA
>JAFLJQ010000239.1 GCA_022712915.1 Gammaproteobacteria bacterium
TTAAGTAGTGTTCTTATTCGCATTGGGCTTCTTTTTTTGATAGTGGTCTGGTAACTACCATCATGGATCGAAGCTCAATGTGAATCAATTCTTATTAAATCATCAATTATTTACCCACAGATTTTCCTGAAGAGCCTTAAACTATTTGGCATTAAATCATGTTTACCCAGACACCCACCGTAATAAATTATTGGGCACACATCGTTATTGATGATCCAAAATGGTTTTTGCCAAGTGGTTTTTGTGGCGTATAAGAAAAATATTCACAAGGTATATTCATAAATTTTGCTGTTGGTTTAACTGACTGCGTTGGGCATTTGACATGACCGTACGGTTACTGGCCGCAGGTGTGATTTATTTACCGGTGAAAACATGTTGAGTTTTTAGATGCACTCTAAATAATTTAGAGGCTTAGCCTTTTTTTGTGTGGATATTAAATTGCGTAAGGTCATCGTAATTCTATTTGTCAAAGTGAATTTTAATATAAATTGATTAACATATATTCTTGTTGTTGCCGATAGTATTTTAGAATTGGGGGCCACATGGGGGATGGCTTTAACTGGATATTTATTATTAAGGATGAGTCTTAATGTCAATAATACATTCTTATTTTGGATTTATGGGAGGAGGTCAGAGTCTGCAGGAAGCCATGTTGGTGGGGTATGATCCTGTACTGGTCATTTTTTCTGTCATGGTAGTTTGTGTGGCGGCTTATACGGCATTTTTATTTTCTGAACGTGTTTATTCCGATCATTGTTTGTGGCAGCGCAATCTTTGGTGGCTGAATGGTGTCATGGTCATGGGGGTGGGTATCTGGGCTATGCATTTTATTGGCATGATGGCCCTTCGTTTGTCTGTTGCCGTTTACTACGATAAATTTATTACCCTGCTATCGCTATTTCCGGCTGTTTTAGTGAGTGGCATCGTGTTATTTGTCAGGCACAAGCAATCTTCATCTCGTTGGTATTTACCCTTGCTGAGTGTCCTGATGGGGGTGGGCATTGGCATGATGCAATTTATTAGTCTTGTGGCTATGAAAGTAGATGTCGTACTGCGCTATGACCCGCTGATGTTTAGTTTGTCTATTATGATTACACTGGTTTTGTCTTATGTTTCGTTGAGGCTCAAGCTTTGGGCTGAATCAGAGGATGCATGTGGTGTACCCGAGATTAAAACGGTATTGATGGCGGCTTTTCTCATCGGCAGTGCCATTTCCGTTATGTTTTATACTAGCATGGCATCGGTACAGTATTTTCCATTGTTAGGTGACGTGTTTGATAGCCATGTGTTATCCGTATGGAATCCTGATTCCATTAGTGAGTTATTGGTATACACGGTATTGGTTATGTTGTTTCTAATGATAGCGGCCGTGCATTTCACTCGTCGATGGATGTTGCTGCAACAATTACAAAGTAGTGAGATTCGCCAGGCCAACATTGTTAATAACATGGTGGATGGTTTGATCGTGATTAATGAAGAAGGAATTATTGAGTCATTTAACCCCGCAGCAGAAAAGAATTTTGCATATCGAGCCTGTGATGTTTTGGGGAAAAATGTCAATATGCTTATGGAGCGGCTCGATAGTTTACAGCATGACCATTATATGGCTCGTTATACTGAATCAAGGATGTCACATGTTATTGGCCATGGACGTGATGTACAGGGTCGCCGTCAGGATGGTAGCTTGTTTCCTGTTGATATTGCTCTCAGTATGTTTGAAACCGATGGTAAGCGTTTGTTTAGCGGCGTCGTTCGTGATATCACGGATAGAAAGCAGGATGAAGAGAGTGTTCTGGAGGCAAAAAAAATTGCTGAGAAGTCCAGTCAGGCAAAGTCAGAATTTCTGGCTCGTGTCAGCCATGAATTGCGTACCCCCATGAATGCCATTGTTGGTTTTGGTCAATTACTGGATGCCGATAGAAATGATTTTAGTGTCGAACATCAGTCTTATATCAGGGAACTTCAGTTAGCCAGTTATCGTTTGCTGGATTTGATCGATGGCATGTTGGAACTTTCACAAATTGAAACAGATAAGCTGGATATCTCAATGGATACGGTCTTGTTAAATGACGTGGTTACGTTTTGTCTTGGTCGAATAGAGCCACAAGCCAGGCAAAGCCAGATCAAAATTGTTAATAAAATTAGTGTGACTGATTATACTGTGATGGCCGATAACCATCGTCTCCAGCAGGTGTTGCTGCACCTTTTATCCAATGCGATAAAATACAATCGGCAAGAGGGTTGTATTTGTCTTGGGACTGAGCTTAAAGCAAGTCATCGCTTGTGTATTCGTATTACAGACACCGGGCCGGGGCTGAGTGAGGAACAACTGCGCCAACTGTACACCCCTTTCGGACGACTCAATAATGATGAACGCTTGAGTGGAACGGGTATTGGTCTCGCGATTAGTAAATACCTGATGGAACAAATGAAGGGTTGTATTGGTGTTGATACAAAACCGGGTATAGGCAGCACCTTCTGGATTGAATTGGATTTGGCTACAGAGAGTGGTGAGTGCAGCTCTGACTAACTAAAACACCTGCTCCGCATTAAACACCGGCCCATCGACACAGACCCGTTTCATCATCGGGCCTTGCTCGGTTTTGACTTCAACCACACAGCCGGCACAGCCGCCGACGGCGCAGGCCATGAATTCTTCCAGTGATACCTGGCAGGGTAAGTTGTATTCACTGGCGAGTTTGGCCACGGCCTCTAACATGGGATGGGGGCCGCAGGAGTAGATGATGACTTCGTTACGTTGTTCTTCATTCAGGGCGTTGAGCCAATGGCGGGCCAGATCAGTGACATAACCATCAAAACAACCTAGATAGCCTTGCTGGCTGGTAAAGGGAAAGGGGACTTCTGAACCAAGAATGGCAAAGGGCTTGATATTATTTTTAATCGAATAAATAGTATAACTTGTTGTTAATAATGATGTTTTATGGTTTTGTAATATGCTTTTCTACCCCAGCCCCTCTACCAGAACGGGCTGTAAACAGGAATAAATCTCATCCCATCCTATTTTTGGTGCTCGGAATGAATAAGTAATGCTGCTTACGGCAATCAGCAGTTCAAAATCCTGATTTACAAGTTAAACCATATGCGTTATAAAAGAATCAGTGAGGTATTTTATATACACGGTATGGTGATATAACAGAGATCCTCTATTTTTCACAAAATTAAAAGGTCGTACCTTTTACAATCCCAAATAACGTTGGTTGTAGTTTTTCTAGCATAATAAATGATAATTTTATTTTGATATTTAAGTAAAATGGAAATAATTGACAACATAAACCGTTTGTTTGGTGATGAGCTGAAGCAAACCATTACACCCGGCTCGAAACTTAAGATTGCGGCCTCATGTTTTTCAATATACGCCTATGAAGCCTTCATACGTAGGATCTTTAAACTCATTGAAAAATAAGGGAACTTATTGAACCCCATCGGATCAGATCACACAATTCGACAAAAAACCGAGTGATCAGGGGTATCCGATGAAGAAAAAACAAGCTACCAAATTAGCGAGG
>JAFLJQ010000149.1 GCA_022712915.1 Gammaproteobacteria bacterium
GGCTTATCTCGGCCTTGTGCCCATTCAAAATGAATCAGGTAGTTCCGTTCAAGGAAAGTCACGTATATCTAAAGCAGGCGATGGTAAAATTAGAGCAAAGTTGTAAATGGCCGCTGTTGTAGCAACAAAATACAACTCCGATCTTAAAATACAATATGAACGCTTGCTCAAAAATGGTAAAGCAAAAATGAGGGCCCTTTGTGCACCTATGCTTAAACTCGTTCATATCTGTTTTGGTGTTCTTAAACACCAGAAACCGTATCAACAACAAGTCTTCATTTAGTGACTTGTGTTTGATAGAGGGAGATGGTATCTACGGAGAATACTTTCACGGTCTCTGAAGCGTGGGAACGAGAGACTATAAATTATCTGAGCAAGTTTAATTCACGTATAAAATAATCATCGGTGATGATTAATTAAGCCGCTGAAGCACCTGTCAGTTTTTTTGCCCGGATTAATTGTTGCTCACAATGTTTTACACAAAGTGGCTGTAAGGCATGAGGGAAACACATCAGAATTAATTCAAACTCATCGGCCACTTCTTCAGCGAGCACGGTGTTGTTTGTTAACTCTGCCAGTACATTTTGTGCTGTCGCCTTGTTCACTCTAATGATAACCGCCAGATGGAAGGGCAACTGCTGCTCCATGCACACCGTTAACGCCTTTTCATACGCGTTAATAGCCTCGATCAGACGATCTGAATTTTCTTCTGACTCACCGAGATGATGAAGTACGGTG
Organism: Gammaproteobacteria bacterium; assembly: GCA_022712915.1. Taxonomy (GTDB): domain Bacteria; phylum Pseudomonadota; class Gammaproteobacteria; order UBA6429; family Thiohalophilaceae; genus JAHEDB01. Next base: position 739 of record JAFLJQ010000149.1, read on the forward strand.
CCACGGTTATTATGTGTGGCCGTTAATTCTAATGGGTAATCATCTGCATTGAGTTCTGCTAGTGCATTCTTATAGGCGACAACGGACTTTTGCAGGTTACGGTTACCTTTAAGAAACTGTCCATACGTATGTAAAGTCGTACCCAGCTGATGCATGGTCGTCATCCACTCTTCAGGTGACGTTTCTCGTGACCAAACCAACAAGGCATTGGTATAAGCATCTACAGCAGCATTTAATAACTTTGTATCTTGTTGTAATCGGCCAAGTGCCTGGCTTGCGGTACCCAGATTATACTGGGTCGCGGCCCACTCGAAAGGGGATTCATTCTGGTTAAGGTCTTCCAAGGCATTATTAAAACATTGAATGGCCTTTTCAAACGAAGCAACATCTCTTTGCTGGTGTCCCATTGCGGCAAGAATATTTCCAAGGCGATTCTGAGTATCAGCCCAGGCTAATGGCGCCTGGTGGCGATATTCCTCTGCCAATGAAGCTTCAAGCGCCTCGCGCATACCGTCCAGAATATTGGAACTAAAGCGACGTTGTTCATAATTTCCCCGAGTGTTAAGAAAAATATCCGCAACGGTTACGCTACTATCCGGGCTGGCTGCTTCAACCAATTCTTCACTCAACAAGTCTAAGGAGCCTGCTATTGAACGCTCCAGAACCCTGTTTTCGGGGTAAATTATATAAATGTCTGAGTATTTCATTCTGCGCGTTTAAGGATTTCATTTAGTTCAGGGTCGGCATCAACCGCACCACCAAGATCAATTTCTTCTTCAGTGGCTTCACGTATAGTCAAAACTTCCAATACGAAAGTGACATCTCTGCCACACAATGGGTTATTACCATCAACGGTTAAGCTTTTGTCATCAAAACGCGTAACAATAAAGCTTTTGGGTTCACCTTTTTCATTTTCCATGGTGATGGTCATACCGATTTCACGGTACTCTTCAGGTACATTTTCGATACGATCGGTGAATACTAGCGACTCGTCTCTTTCACCATATAACAATCTGGTGTCAACGGGCACTTCGATGACATCACCTACCTTCTTACCATACAGATGTTTTGTGACATCTTCTGACATGACATCATTGACACCATGAACATATCCCAGTGGGTAGTCCACAGTGACAAGTACATCACCGGTTTTGTCATCAACGACTTTATAGTTTAGTTCAATGAATTTTTCGTCTTCAATTGTGTCTGACATACTAAATAAAACCTGTTTTGCTGACGTTGTTTAAAGCTTGATTCTAAATAACTGTTCTGCAATGACGACCATTTTCCATATCCATTAAGGATATCTTGTCTTTGCGACAAAGCAATCTCCAGTTTAGTACACTAAAAATGGAGATTGCTTCGTCACTATCGTTCCTCGCAAAGACGCGTTTTCATGGACGACCAAGTCTATTTGTTTTACTAAAGTGGTTACCATTTCGGAACACTTATTTAGAATAAAGTTGCACCGAAGATTTTAACTTTATCTTTTTCATAACCGAGTACTAACCTACCCAGCCATTCACCTTTATCTTTTTTGTTAATCACTTTATAAAGAACGGTAATATGTTCGCCACGGCGTATCAGGCCAAGATAGGAATAATCTTCTGACAGGTTTTTTGCTAAATCGCTTCTTGCAAACTGCTTACCCATTTCTACTTCATTCGCGCCCATCATAAATGAAGCTGAGAAGTTACGGGTGAAAGCACCGTAGTTTCCTTCATTAGAATATTTAACAAGATCTGCCCACATTGGGTGAGCTTGCTCTAGAATCTCTTCATCTGTTTTTTCAATAATATTCATCGTTTAATTCTTCGCCTTAACAACCATTAATTTTACATGGTTAATTATTGTAATAAAGTTACCTACTATAAACCATAAAAAAAGACCAACAAACTGGTTGTTGGCCTTTTTCTCGAACATAAGTTGAGCTGCACATAAGAAACTCACGTTACGCGCTGGTTCCCACGGTCTTCCGGGAACCCATACATCGGTTCGTATAGTCCCGTATGCATTCCCACGCTGGAGCGAAGGAACGAGGGAAAACCAACAAACTCGTTCTTGGCTTTTTTCTCGAACATAATTAAAAATTATACTTAATTATTTTTTCTCCTCATCACCTACCAGATGGTAAAGTGGTGCTTTTTCCATCGTGTACTCACCTGTATCAGGATCACGACGAGAAACCGTCAGTACATGCCAGTTCTCATCATCTAGCTTCATGGCATCACCACGGTAGTAGTAACCCGGCCAACGGGTCTCCTTACGGAACAATGTATGTTGGAATACACTTTCTGAAGTCAGGAAGCGATGCTTCAATTCCCATGCACGAAGTAACTCGTGAACATCTGATGCAGCGACTTTATCCAGATCTTCACCCAGAATCGCCATCTTCTTAAGGCCGATGCTCAGGAGTTTGTCGTTAGTCATGTAGTTAACACCAAAACCACCACAATACTCGTCCATCAGTTTCTGTAAACGATCCAGACCCTGACGTGGGTTGATGTAGTTAGGGTTGACCGTACCCGCAACAATCTCGTTACGGCCTACAGTGTAAGTTTCCATAGGCTTGTAGATTTCTTCCTTACGACGATTGATCTGAGCGTCAGAAACACTGATACCTTCAGCCTTACCATCGTCGATATATTTACAAGCTGCTTTTGCTGCCAAACGACCTTCAGTGAAAGAACCGGATGAGAATGCGTGAGGTGTACCACCGACCGCATCACCCGCACCAAACAGACCTTCAACAGTGGTCATACGGTTATATCCCCAGAAGTATTCATCGGGTGATACATCTTCAGGACCTGAACACCATGCGCCACAACCGGTTGCATGTGAACCCATGACGTAAGGCTCTGAAGTCGTTAATTCAGGGTTTTCATACTTAGGATCAACGTCTGTTGCCGCCCATAATACAGCCTGACCAACCGTCATACCCAGGAAGTTATGCCAGCCAATCTCTTCAAGATGAGGATCCTGGAAGGCTTCCATAGTAACCATGTGGATTGGACCACGACCTGCATTCACCTCGTTGATGATTGCGTGGTTACGTAAACAAGTTGGAATGGGACGATGAGTGCGGTGAGACACTTCTGGGTCCAGGTATTCTTTACCCACCATTTCCTGCAGAGCGGGGAACCATTTTGATTCGTACTCTTCGCCATAAGCATTTTGAGTATAAGTCTTAAGGTGTAAGAAATAAGCACCAACGGGACCGTAACCATCTTTGAAACGCGCCAGTACGATACGATTTTCCATTTGCGTCATTTTCGCGCCTGCTTCGATCATAAGACCGTATGCAGAACCGGATGACCAGGGTGCATACCATACACGACCCGCACCTTCTCCAATAGAACGTGGCTTAAAGATGTTAGAAGCACCACCGGCACCACAAATAACCGTCTTGGACTTGAATACGTGGTAGTTACCCGTACGAACGTTGAAACCAACCGCACCCGCTACACGGTTGTCTTTGGAGTCATCCATCAGCAGGTGCGTTACGCAAACACGGTTGAATACTTTGTCAGCTGAATTCTTAGCCGCTTCAGCAACGATTGGCTTGTATGATTCACCGTGAATCATGATTTGCCAACGACCTTCACGCAGATAAGCGCCGGTCTTCTCGTTGCGCATGATGGGCAGGCCCCAATCTTCAAACTGATGTACAGCCGAGTCAACGTGACGTGCCATATCAAAGGCTAAATCTTCACGCACCATGCCCATGAGATCAATACGAGCATAACGCACATGATCTTCCGGGTTGTTCTCACCGAAGCGTGTACCCATGTAACAGTTAATCGCATATAAACCCTGTGCTACCGCACCAGAACGATCGATGTTTGCTTTTTCTGCGATAACGATTTTCTTATCTTTACCCCAATATCTTGCTTCAAACGCAGCACCGGTACCACCAAGGCCCGCACCTGCTACCAAGATATCAATATTGTCTTCAATAATTGTCTTGTAGCCCATTAGTATTGCACCCCTTCTTTAATTTCCAAGCCATTTGATTCCAGGGTGTGCAAACCACCTTCATCCATACGGACATACTTTGGCTCGTTATACAATAGTTCGCTGTTAACCATCTCACTGCTTGGTGCAGATTCGCTCGCCAGATCAGGATATCCAGTGCCCCAGGGCTTGGTGGTGATAGGTGCAAGCAGTTCCATGTCTTTCTTGCCGTTACGGAACTTGATGCGCCATGCAATAGTGCCTTTTTCTTCATCACGGTGCACGCGCACTGAGCTGCCCAGAGGAGCGAAATCCGCATAGCCACGAACGTCAATCGCGTGGTGAGGGCAAGCTTTCACACATGAGAAGCATTCCCAACACATGTTAGGTTCAATGTTGTAGGCGCGACGAAGCGTCTTATCAATGTGCATGATGTCAGATGGGCAGATATCAACGCACTGTCCACAACCATCACATCGAGTCATATATACAAAAGTAGGCATAATATTCTCTCTCTAAATTAATTGTTAATCAGTTAGCGATTAGTAGTGGTTGGCTGCTTCACGTCTGATACCAGGGCCCATATTGGGGGGATTTTTACCCATATACAGGGGAATATCCGGGAATTTTGCCTGCACTGCGGGGTCCGTTAGATCGAAATCACCAGGCAGGTTCTCATTTGAACCATCTGCATGGGCAACACGTTTCTGAAATGCCGCAGCGGGTTTAAAGAACATGTGAGCAAACTTGGACCACATAACCGTGGAGAAAAGAAATGTGGTTGAAAGGACAAACACGGCAAAGAACAACGCTGTTGAACCCATATCAGCAACATTACCGCCACTAGACTGTGAGTAAGACCAGAGCAGCCCAAATGTTGCCATTAAAAGTAGAGAAACAATGAACATGTCCGCTCTACGTAGTTGGTAGCATTTAATGCCTTCTGAATTAACATCAACACGGATGAAGAACCAGAACCAGTACCCGCCAATACAAAGCATGGCTGCACCGATGTGCCACAGCTGTGCCAGAGTCGAAGTGGCAATCGCGTCACACCCAAAAATCATCAGAGCTGAAGTCGCAACGAAGATAATGAAGCCGTACATGGTTAAAAGATGAGAAAGACGACGCCTTGGATTGCTGAATTCACCAGAAGTTAATACTTCTTTGGCAACTGTCGCAACGGCAAGACCAATTTTCTCTCCACCACTGACTGTACGCTTTGCATTCTTCTTGGCTTTTTGTGCATTTTCGAAGAAGTACTTAGCACTCTTTTTATGCATCATATCGAGCACGGTACCCAAGAACACCAGGATAGCCATTAAAACAATGTATCCCTGCATGATGTCTGTAGATATCAATGCTGTCAGTGCATCGAAGGGGTTGCTGGTAATCATAATGAAGCCGACCTCCAAGTTAATATTTATATTATTCGCGATTATCAATTATTCTGTTTACGGCATCTAACCAATGATTTTTTGCAATAAACAAACCTGTTTAATACTGTACGCTACACGTAACAGTATTGTTTTTACCAAAAAATTAATTCTTAGGCCTCGCTTATTCACTAGCGAATAAGCGAGGCCCCATATTCTTGAGAAAGTAGACGTGTCGTCCGTCCGAATCTGCCTCATTCCATCTATCCCTTTTTGAGTATGCCAACAGATTCTACCTATAAATAGGTATGACATTCTGTTTGAACAGGCCGAAATAATACCCAGACACGTCCCAAACCCGCTAACATTGAACCATAAACCATCTAAAAACAACGTAGTTTTATCTTGTACCGCATAAAACAAATTTATTTTCATTTCCATAAAATTTAGTGGGAAATAAATCTTATCGAACACTCATAGCTTGAATGATTTATTGCATTTGTCCATTATTTACAGCGAATAACATTAAAATCTTTATAAAAATGAAACGGCAGGCCAGTATAACTCTATAATTTACTGACTACATTGACGATGACTTAATATATACAAAACTTATGCCCCACATAGTAATCCTGATTAGTCGGTCAGATAAGCGGTTTCTATAATCCATGCCCCCTATCCGGTGGCCAGGGTGATAATGAAAGGTTTTTTTATATGAAAAATTCTGTGAAGACTGCAATAGCCTCTGAGGGGCGTATTGAAGTCAAAAATACGACCTGTTACATGTGCGCCTGCCGTTGTGGTATTCGCGTCACCTTGCGTGATGGTGAAGTACGTTACATACAAGGTAATCCCGAACACCCTCTAAACAAGGGTGTCATTTGTGCCAAGGGTGCCTCCGGAATAATGAAACAATATTCCCCGGCCCGCCTCACTAAACCGTTACGCCGCAAAGAAGGTGCCTTACGCGGAGATGCGCAATTCGAGCCTATCTCCTGGGACGAAGCCTTTCAGATCATGGAAGACCGCCTCAAGCCCCTGCGTGAGACCGACCCCAAGAAATTTGCCCTGTTCACTGGCCGTGATCAGATGCAGGCACTCACCGGTCTGTTTGCTAAACAATTTGGCACACCCAACTATGCCGCCCACGGGGGTTTCTGTTCAGTCAACATGGCTGCAGGCATGATCTACACCATTGGCGGTTCCTTCTGGGAATTTGGTGGCCCAGATCTGGATAGAGCCAAACTCTTCATTATGATCGGCACGGCTGAAGACCATCACTCCAACCCCATGAAGATCGCCCTGTCTAATTTCAAACGCAACGGTGGCCGCTTTATCTCTATTAACCCGGTACGCACCGGCTACTCTGCCATTGCTGATGAGTGGGTGCCGATTAAACCGGGCACCGATGGCGCACTTATACTGGCCATTATCCATGAGCTGATCCTCACCGGTCTGTTTGACCGGGAGTTCCTGGTGCAGTACACCAATGCCGCAGAGTTAGTGAGTACTGACGAAGCTTCTGATGACTTTGGTCTATTTGTGCGTACCGATATTCCCGTCGATCCTGATTGCTTCGATCCACAGGATCGTGTCTGGTGGGATCGCCATCAGGAAAAAGCCGTCCACTCCCGCACGGAAGGAGTAGAACCTCGCCTGCTGGGTGAATTCAAATTATCCGATGGTCGTCACGCCAAGCCCTCTTTCCAGCTACTAAAAGAACGAGTCGAACAGTACACCCCGGAATGGGCCGAAAATATTACCGGTATCCCCGCCGAGACCATCAAACGTCTGGCCCATGAAATGGGCATCACCGCCCGTGATGAACTGATTGAGCTGCCTATCGCCTGGACCGATGCCTGGGGCAAGGATCACGACACCATTACCGGTAACCCCGTGGCCTTTCATTCCATGCGAGGCACTGCCGCGCACTCCAATGGTTTCCAGACCATTCGCGCGTTGTCCATCCTGATGACCATTCTCGGCACTATCGACCGCCCCGGCGGCTTCCGCCACAAGGCACCTTTTCCCCGGCCCATCCCACCTTGTGCCAAAACACCTAAGGGCCCCGAGGGTGTTAAACCCAATACACCTCTGGGTGGTATGCCCCTCGGTTGGCCTGCTGATCCCGATGACCTGTTCGTGGATGAACAGGGCGAACCGGTTCGAATTGATAAGGCCTTTAGTTGGGAGTTCCCCCTCTCGGCCCATGGCCTAATGCATAACGCCATCACCAACGCATGGCGCGGCGACCCTTACAAAATTGACACGCTGCTGATCTTTATGGCCAACATGGCCTGGAATTCCAGCATGAACACCGCTGATGTGCGCAAGATGTTGAACGATAAGGACGAGAACGGCGAATATAAAATACCCTACATCATCGTGGCCGATGCCTTTCAGTCCGAAATGACCGCCTATGCCGACCTGATCCTGCCCGATACCACCTATCTGGAACGCCATGATGTGATGTCGATGCTGGATCGCCCCATCTCCGAATTTGATGGCCCGGTGGATTCAGTACGTATCCCGGTGGTGCCCCCCACCGGGGACTGCAAACCCTTCCAGGAAGTCCTTATCGAGATGGGGTATCGCCTCAAGCTGCCCGCCTTTACCGACAAGGACGGTAAGCGCAAGTATCGCAATTACCCTGACTTTATCGTCAATTACGAAACCGAACCGGGTTCCGGCATTGGCTTCCTCGCAGGCTGGCGCGGCCAGGGGGGTGAAAAATTCATGAAGGGGGAACCCAATCCGAATCAGTGGGAGATGTACGAAAAGAACAACTGTGTCTATCAATATCACCTGCCCAAGTCTTACCAATATATGCGTAACTGGAACCGGGGTTATCTCAACTGGGCGCAGGAACATCGCCTGATGCGATATGCTGAACCCATTAATATCCACCTCTATTCTGAAATTCTGATGAAGTTTCGCCGTGCCGCGCAGGGAAAAACCGAAGGCAAACAGCCACCGGATCACCTACGCAAGCGAGTTGAAACCTACTTTGATCCTCTGCCGTTCTACTTTGAACCGCTGGAGACACAACTGACGGATAAACAAAAATACCCCCTCAACGCCATCACCCAGCGTCCCATGGCTATGTACCACTCATGGGATTCTCAAAATGCCTGGCTACGACAAATACATACCTATAACTTCATGCATGTGCACCCTTCTACCGCCAAAGCCGCACAAATTGAAGATGGCGACTGGATGTGGGCCGAATCCATGCATGGCAAGGTACGCTGTCTGGCACGTTATTCTGAGGCTGTCGAACCGGGCACCATCTGGACATGGAATGCGGTCGGCAAATCCAAAGGGGCATGGCGTTTAGATGACAATGCCAATGAATCCGAAAAGGGGTTTCTACTTAACCATCTCATTGCCGAAGAGTTACCCGCCCACAAAGCGGGTGAACATATCTCCAACTCCGACCCCATAACGGGTCAGGCCGGTTGGTATGACGTGCGCGTGCGCATCTACAAGGCCAATGATGACGAAGAGAAAGTCAGCTTTCCACAATTTAATGCCATGCCCGCACTACCGGGGACAGGCAAGACTAAAAAGTGGCTAGCCTTCTTCGCGGGTATATTTGCCAAGGGTAAACCTTAAATTTTTTAAACCGCAAAGGACACTAAGAACGTAAAGTTAAATAATTTCATAATGCAGATTTTATTTCTTTGCGCACCTTTGCGGTTAAAAACAATATGAGTAAATAGATATGACTCAGTTAGCTTTAGTAATCGACTTAAATGTGTGTGTGGGCTGTCACGCCTGTGTGACCAGTTGTAAGGAATGGAACACATCTGGCCCTGCCGGTTCCATGTGTGATGACAACCCTTATGGTAAAGACCCCACCGGCACCTTCTTTAACCGAGTGCAGACCTATGAGATCGGTGAATTTCCAAACACCGAAACCCTGCACTTCCCCAAGAGTTGTTTACACTGCGAAGATCCCCCTTGTGTGCCCGTCTGTCCCACCGGGGCCAGTTACAAACGCAAAGAAGACGGTATCATACTGGTCGATTACGACAAGTGTATCGGTTGCCGTTATTGTTCCTGGGCCTGTCCCTATGGTGTGCGTGAAATTGATGAACATCTAAAGGTGATGAAAAAATGTACCCTCTGTGTGGATCGCATTTACGATGAAACATTGCCAGAGGCTGAACGCAAACCCGCCTGTGTGCTGGCCTGTCCCACCAGTGCCCGTTTATTTGGTGACGTACATGATCCAGAATCGGCTATCTCGGTCACCATCCGTGAAGAAGGGGGCTATCAACTGATGCCAGAATGGGGCACCCACCCATCCAACCACTACCTTCCACGGCGCAAAACCCACCAGCACATCCATGAAGATGAATTGCAACGCGCCGACAACCCGCTCAAGAAAGAACAACGTGGGCCAAGTACGCCGATCGATGCACCGACCCTGGATGACAGCACCAGTTGGTAATATTTAAATTAACGACCAAGGACATAAAACTTTGCTTTGATACTTTGCAGACTTGGTAATCACACGACTAAATATATTTAGAGGTATATAAAAATGCATCCCGCGTTTTCCGTTATTTTTCTTACCACTCTGATCGGTGTCGGTCAGGGGATATTCCTGGCCCTGTTTACCGGCCAGAGTTATTCTGCGGTGGAGTTGTTACCCACACAGGACAGTACCCGTTTTTATGGTAACGCTGCCTTTATTGCCCTGGGATTTTTGATCGGCGGCCTGATCGCTTCCTTCTTTCACCTGGGCCACCCGGAACGGGCATGGCGTGCCGCCAGTCAGTGGCGCACCTCCTGGTTATCCCGTGAAGTCATCGTCCTGCCCATCATGATGGGCTTAGTCTTTATCTATGCCATCATGCATCACTTTGGGTGGGATAGCGTGCTGCTCACCACAGATACAGGTGCTCAACTGTCACTCACCCTGATTATCGCCACACTGGGCATGTTCACCACCTTTGCCTTATTCATTTGCACTGGTATGGTCTACGCCTGCCTCAAGTTCCTACAGGAATGGCATACGCCCTTGACCATCATAAACTACACTCTGTTCGGCACCGCCTCCGGCTTTATCCTCATGACAGCCTTTGCCAACACCAGCGCCCCAGACCTGATGAATTTTTATGGCATCTGGGCCAGCATCATTACTCTTGCCGTCTTCGTTACTCGCAGCGCATCACTGATACGCAACGCCCAAATTAAACACAAATCCACCATTCAGACTGCCATCGGTGTGCGTCACAGCCGCATCCAGCAAAAGTCCATGGGATTCATGGGCGGCTCGGTGAATACCCGCGATTTCTTCCATCATGTCAGTCTGATCTTTATGACAAAGATGAAATGGATTTTCATGGTGCTGGTCTTCCCTGTACCACTGATGTTGTTGTGGATGGGCATGGAGACCCATAGCACAGCCCTATTATTCGCAGCATTTGTTGTGCAGTATGTTGGATTGTTAGCAGAGCGGTGGTTTTTCTTTGCACAGGCGAATCACCCACAGAATCTTTATTATCAAACTGTTTAGCTTACAGTTTGATAATCGGATTTTTAAAAGCGCCTTCGGGCGTTTTTTTATTGCTCGTCATTGCGAGGAGCATATTTTGCGACGCGGCAAGCTCATGATGCTTGCACCTACTTTTATATTGAATCGCTATCGCGAACTGAATTATAAGTCCGGTCTCGGCTGTCGGGCAACCCCCGACATCAAAACCCCAGCATCGCGATAGCGATTCAAAACAAACACCTAACTATCGATCGCATGTCCCAACAGTCGCACTCTCAACCCCCTTGGTAATAGAAAAATGATCCAACACCATCCCCTCACCACCAATAAACCGACCATCCAAGCGAGAACCATTCACGTCAACTACCAATGAACCAATCTCCATCATCGAACTGGCCATGATGGGATGATTCATCGGACCATGAGCAGCCCGTGCCGATGAGCCCACTACGGCATAAACCGTGCCTTCATGGCTGCCTGAAGCCACGCTGCGTTTTTGATAGTGTTGTTTATCGCGGCTCAGGATCATCTCGGGTTTAAGTGTATCTGATGTGCCATAGTGGCAATCAGCAAGGTAGGAGCGTTCGTACATGTGACTATGTCCAGTCAATACCAAATCAACACCGGACTGCTCCAGGATGGGCAAGATGTTTTCGCGCATGTCAAACATGCGTCCACGACTATCGTAAGTACTGTCTGAATTATGTGAGCCTTTGGTATAAGGCGGGTGATGAAACAAGCTGATGACCCAGGGGAGTTGATTGGCCTTTAAATCCTTACGTAACCAGTTGGCCATGCCACCCTCTGCTTGACGATTTGATACCTCGGAATCGAGTATAACAAAATGAACCGGGCCATAATCGAAGGAAAAATAATATTCCGTACCAGAGGCAATCCCGCCCGACTCGGCCTGAGTAGGAAAACTGAATATTTCATGGAAACTCCAGCGACGTGCATCATGATTACCGTAAATGGGCCAAACCGGAAAATTTTGCAACACAGCTTGATAGGGTTCAAAAAACTGCTTCTGAAACTGCTCGTTTTTACCGGAGCTATAGGCATTGTCACCGGTGGTCAGTAATGCATCCAGATCTGGCCGGTTGGATCGGTTGTTTGTTCTCATCCACGCCAGAGCCGCATTCCGCACTTTCGTCTGTCCGGGAGTGACCACACCGGGGTCGCCCAGTATCCAGAATCGGCTGCTTTGTTCTGCACCCGTTTGGGGAGAGGTTACAAACCAGTTATCCTCATGGGCCTCGAACTCATCGGCTTCTGAACCGACAGCATAATAATAACGAGTTGCTGGTTTAAGGTTTGTTAACCTGACTTCATGGGACGCCCCACTTTCAGCATCAATAAACTGGCCATCGAGTTTATCGGGGGACACACCATAGCGGACGATACCACGATAGCGGGTAGGTGATTGCCAACGAATCGTCATCGCCGTCGCGGAGGCCATTTGCAAGTAAGGTGCGCGTTCACCATGATAGATACTGCCCTGTGCAACATGTAACAGGCGACCCATCCCATAGAGAACCACCAACAGAAGCAGGAGACCTAACAGATAGGCTATCCAACGGAATAATTTATAATAAAAGGACATAAACTCATAATATATCTACAGCGCGACATTGCACCAACATAATATTATTCCTGTTAAATAAAAACAAAGTATTAACGTCTAAACTCTGCACAGAAATAGTTGTGCTTATAGTGTCGGAATTTTCAAAAATAGCAATATCCTGGTTGCCCAAATATAAACAAAAAATCTGAAGTTTTTGCATTGCAGTGACTGAAACTGCACAATATGTGCATTTTCAAATGGCAGGAAGAATTCACAATGCAGATATTGATTATAGGTGGTGGTGGGCGCGAACATGCTTTGGCATGGAAAACCGCCCAATCAACACGGGTCAACAAGGTTTATGTGGCCCCCGGCAATGCCGGTACCGCACATGAACCCAAGATGGAAAATATCGCCATTGGTGCCGATGATGTAGCGGGTCTGCTGAAATTTGCCAAAAACAAGGCCATTGAACTGACCATCGTTGGTCCTGAGGTTCCCTTGGTGCTGGGCCTGGTTGATCAGTTTCAGGCCGCCGGTCTGCGTTGCTTTGGACCCAGCCAGGCCGCCGCCCAATTGGAAGGTTCCAAATCTTTTACCAAAGATTTTCTGGCCCGTCACCGGATCCCCACCGGCAGCTATGGTGTCTTTACCGAAATCGATCCCGCCATTGCCTACGTCAAACAGCAAGGTGCTCCCATTGTCGTCAAGGCTGATGGACTCGCCGCTGGTAAGGGCGTAATCCTGGCCCAAACTGAACAAGAGGCTGTTGAGGCCATTAAAGACATGCTCGCCGGTAATGCCTTCGGTGAGGCCGGTCACCGCGTAGTGGTGGAGGAATTTCTACAGGGAGAGGAAGCCAGCTTTATCGTGATGGTTGATGGCGAGCACATATTACCCATGGCCTCCTCCCAGGATCACAAAGCCGCATTAGAGGGTGACACCGGCCCCAATACCGGAGGAATGGGTGCCTATTCCCCCGCCCCCGTTGTAACGCCTGAAATCCATGCGCGCATCATGCACGAGGTCATTGAACCCACCGTCAAAGGCATGGCCGCAGAGGGCCTCCCCTATACAGGATTTCTTTATGCCGGGATGATGATCGATGCCGATGGCACCCCAAAGGTATTAGAATACAACTGCCGTTTCGGTGATCCTGAGACCCAACCGATTATGCTGCGCCTGAAATCCGATCTGGTGGCCCTGTGTGAGGCGGCACTAGATAAGACTCTCGACAAGATCAAAGCCGAATGGGATCCCCGTGCCTCAGTCGGTGTCGTTCTGGCCGCCAAAGGCTACCCCGCCGATTATCCCAAAGGCGATGCAATAAATGGCCTGGATAGCGCCGCAATTCAAACTGACAGCAAGATCTTCCACGCGGGTACAAGTTTGCACGATGGCAAGGTTGTCACCAGTGGTGGCCGAGTACTGTGCGCCACAGCATTAGGTGAATCCGTGCAGGAAGCCCAGCAACGCGCCTACCTATTGATAGAAAAGATTAGCTGGCCGGGCATGACTTTTCGCCGTGACATTGGCCATCGAGCCATTAAGCGAGAACAGTCCAATTCATAAATTTGGATATCAGATGCCTTATATGTCCTTATTTGCAGCGAAATGTTGCGATATTGTTGTCGCAGAAAGGAGACTTTCCAGCCTGACTTCCATTACAATGGGTGCCTTCGCTCATCAGGCCAACAATGCAAAATAATACATCCCTGACCTGGGCACCGGTTTCCAGAAATTAAATAAAAAATATTAAGTTTAAGGAGTCGTTATGTCAGCCAAACATCCGGTTATTGCGGTCACAGGTTCTTCCGGTGCCGGTACCACCACCGTTAAACGCGCATTTGAGCACATATTTTTCCGCGAGAAGATCAACCCGTTGATTGTCGAAGGTGACAGCTACCACCGATTCGATCGCGCCGAAATGAAAACACAAATTGCAGCATTTCAGGCAAAAGGCAAGAACCTTAGCCACTTCGGCTCAGATGCCAACCACTTTGATATCCTGAGTGAAACATTTGAAGTTTATGGAAAAACAGGCCAGTGTCAACGCCGTTACTACCTGCACTCAGAAGAAGAAGCCGACGAGCATAATGCCCGTTTATCAACGTCTCTGACACCAGGGCAGTTCACGCCATGGGAAGACATTGCTGAAAAAACTGACTTGTTATTCTATGAAGGCCTACATGGTGGAGCCGAAGACAGCCGTCACAACGTCAGAGAATTTGTTGATCTCTTAGTGGGTGTCGTGCCCATCGTCAATCTGGAATGGATCCAGAAAATCCACCGCGATAATGCCGAACGTGGTTACTCTGCCGAGGCCATTGTCGATACGATCCTGCGCCGTATGGAAGACTATGTGAACTACATTACACCGCAATTTTCACGTACCGATATCAACTTCCAGCGTGTGCCCACCGTCGATACCTCTAACCCATTTATTGCCCGTGATATCCCGACACCCGACGAAAGCTTTATCGTCATTCGCTTTCGTCATCCAAAAGGGGTGGACTTCCCGTATCTGCAAAGCATGATCCAGGATTCCTTCATGTCTCGGCCCAATACCCTGGTCGTACCAGGCACTAAAATGGGCTTTGCCATGGAGCTGGTTCTCAATCCGGTTATCCATGAACTGATTGAGAAAAAGAGAAAGACCAAGTAAAACTTTTTCAGAACAACAAAAACCGGGCTTCAACCCGGTTTTTTTATATCTGCCTTCAGAACAAAGAGCGTGTTAGCATGTTTATATCGATGATAGATAATAGCCCACAACAAGATGCCTCCCTTTAAACTTGCCCATAGTACTGACTCCAATTGGCAAACGGCCCTGGAAGATTGTCTGCTGCAATTAAATGATATTCCCCCAGAAACCAACCTGGGTTTCATCTATGTAACAGATCACTTCGCCGCTGATTTTGCCCAGATAAATCGATATTTACAGGATAAAACCGGTATTGCTCACTGGACAGGGACAATAGGCCATGCCGTTTGTTGCACGAATAAGGAATATTATGAGCAAGCCGCCATCGTCATGATGCTGGCTGAATTCCCGCCTGACAGTTTTTATCTAGTGCAATCACCGGATCAATTACCCACAACAAAAAATGAAGGCCTGCAATTTGCGGTCGTCCATGGCGACCCACGTAACAGACACATACCTGATCTGCTCGAACAGTTCGCCACACAATTAGGGGATGCCTGGCTGGTGGGTGGACTGACCTCATCGGCAAGCTATTATTATCAGCTTGCTAATGAGATTACAGAAGGCCAGCTCTCAGGTGTCATATTTTCCGATCAAGTCGCCGTTGTCTCTGGCTTAACTCAGGGTTGCTCACCCATCGGCCCAGTTCACACGATCACCGAATGTGAAGGAAACTATGCCATTAGCCTCGATCACCGCCCTGCATTGAGTGTGCTAAAAGAAGATATAGGGGAGATTCTGGCTCGCGATCTAAATCGCATCAGTGGCTATATCTTTGCCGGCTTTCCCGTTAGTGGTAGTGATACCGGTGACTACCTGATTCGAAACCTGTTAGGTGCGAATCCTGATAACAGTGCACTGGCAATCAGCGAATACTTGCAAACAGGATCATCAATCAAGTTTTGCCGACGCGATGGACGCACAGCGATACAGGATCTGCAACGTATGCTGACCCATATCAAACAACGTCTCACCGGCCCACCAAAGGGAGGACTCTATTTCAGCTGCCTGGGTCGAGGTCAACACATGTTTGGTGAAGTATCAAAAGAGATGGAGTTGATTCAGGAACAACTGGGTGATATACCCCTGGTAGGTTTTTATGCCAATGGTGAAATTGCCGGACAGAGGCTCTATAGCTACACTGGCGTGTTAACTTTATTTTTATGATTAGCAACAAACGATGCTGACAACGGTATAAGCAACTTTACGAGATTGTGGCAACCATGTTCAAGACGCCATTGTTTCTCCCTTGTTGCATAATGTCTGCAAAACTTGATTAAACAAATAATCTGAATTTCAAATATAAGGGCGCTTCTATAAATAGTAATTTTTTCGTGAGTACAAGAAAGCGCCGCGCACACGACTGCATGGCAAGGATTGTTCCATACAATTCTTTTGCATTTCCTCCATCCATGGAGGTCAGAGCAGGAGGTTGGATGAAGCATGGAGCCAGAATCCTAGAACCGTGTATATAGCATACATGAGGACAAGGTGCCGTCCAGGTGTTCGAGCACGGTACTGACACCGCTATCGCAGACTTGTGTCCTTTGGGTGAAAAGTGCATTTATAGAAGCGTCCATAATTCATAGAGGTATTTTAAGTGCAATACACACAACTCGGTCAAACAGATATCAAGCTCAGCAAGATTGGTCTAGGCACCATGACCTGGGGCGAACAAAACACAATAGATGATGCTTTTGCGCAAATGGACTATGCCATAAGCCAAGGGATCAATTTCTTCGACGTTGCTGAGCTGTATCCCATTCCACCCAATGCCGACACCTATGGTCAATCCGAAACCATCATAGGTGAATGGTTCAAGGCTCGGGACAATCGACAGGACATTATCCTGGCCAGCAAGGTGGCCGGGCCGGCCGATGGCTGGCTGCCACATATCCGGGATGAAGCCACGCGTCGGCTGGACAAAAAAAATATAGAGGCGGCCATAGAGGCCAGTCTCAAGCGTCTGCAAACAGACTACCTCGATATCTATCAACTTCATTGGCCTGACAGAAAGACAAACTTCTTTGGCCAACTGGGTTATTTACACGAGCCAGATGATCAACCCGTGGCCATCGAAGAAACCCTGTCAATATTAAATGACATCGTCAAAACCGGTAAAGTGCGTCACATTGGCCTGTCTAATGAAACACCCTGGGGTGTCATGCGTTTTATCTCCGCAGCAAGTCAGCAAGATATGCCGCGCATAGTTAGCATACAAAACCCCTACAATCTATTGAACCGCAGTTACGAAATAGGTCTAGCTGAAATATCAATAAGGGAACAATGCGGTTTACTGGCCTATTCGCCCTTGGGCTTTGGTGTTCTGTCAGGCAAATACACCAGAGGCGCCCAACCCGCAGGAGCCCGAATTACAAAATGGCCCGACTACAATCGCTATATGACACCACAGGCTGTCACCGCGACTGAGGCCTATACAAACCTAGCCATATTTCACGGTTTTGATCCCGCACAAATGGCCCTGGCCTACATCAACAGTCGTCCCTTTCTCACCAGCAACATCATAGGGGCAACAAATATGAAACAATTAAAAAGCAACATCGACAGCATTAATGTCAACTTAACAGATGAAGTATTACAAGGTATCGAGATCATTCACCAACGAAATTCCAACCCCTGTCCGTGAGGCTTTGTTATGAGTTGTCTGTTTTGTAATATTGTAGAGGGCAAAATTCCTGCTGATATTGTCTATCAGGATGAAGAGGTACTGGCCTTTCACGACATCAACCCCCAGGCTCCTACCCACATCCTGTGTATCCCACGCAAGCATATTAGTACCGCAAATGATTTCTCAGCAGAGGATGAAGCAATCGCAGGAAAATTGTTACTGGCAGCGGGCAAGCTAGCCAAACAAATGGGGTTTGCCGAGGAAGGATATCGACTGGTTATCAATTGCAATGGCCACGGTGGTCAAACTGTATTTCATATTCACTTACACCTGCTCGGAGGCAGGCACATGGGTTGGCCGCCAGGTTGATGCCTGCACAGGATTCATGATCTGGATGCCACCGCTCAGAACCCCGGCCTGATACCCCTTTTGCGCCAACAAAAAGGCCGCTGCTGAACTACGACGACCAGTGCTGCAATAACAAATATAAGGGGTCGTGTTATCCAGCTCACCCAAGCGAGAGCGGAGTTCATGCAAGGGAATATTGATTGAGCCAGACAAATGATGATGCATATGCTCTTTGGCATATCGCACATCCAGCCAGCAGGCACCTTGTTTAACTTGCTGCTGGGCCTCCTCAGCAGAAAATCGTTTCAACATGGGTTCTTTCAACAGCAAGTCAAAATCCTTTTTTGCCAGACGCATTAGCTGACCATCTTCCATCATGCTTACCGTGGCATTGCGCAGTACGCCCGTCAGTAATGCCTCTTCACCAAAACTATCACCCGCTTTTAGTTTTGCCAGCTCCACGCTTTGCGTTACACGTGCCTCGCCTTCAGTGATGACATAATAAAAATCCCCCTTATCTCCCTGCCTGACCAGGACTTCACCGGCCCTGACTGGGATGGTTTCCATGCAATCGAGTAAGCGGCGAATATTAGCTGGTGGCAAATTCTTGAAAGCCATAACCTGACGCATACGACGAATCCAGTCACGATTATCTGCTGAACCGGTCTCATGGTAGACCGGCACCTTTTGTTCGCTAAGAACAGATCGCTCTCCGCTTATACCCTCATCAGATCCAGATAGTGATTCAACTATTTGATGCTCTCCGGAACTGGGGGGGCTAGCCATGCTCTCAGCAACAGCAATTTGATCCCACGTCATCAAATAATCGAGCACACTGTTATCGATATAGACCACCCAAACCTTACTCTTTGCCACACAAGACATCATATGTGGCTGACTATCATCCAGCGGATAACGCGCCTCGGCTACCTTATGAGATAAGGCCAGCTCCAGTTTGCCATCTGAAGAACTCATGAGTACTTCACCTTGCAGAAGATACATGATTTGATTGTCGACATCCCCTTCGCGAAACAGGCTTTGCCCAAGGGCCAGTTGTTTGATTTCAGTCAAAGGTAACAATTCTTCCAGACGCTGTTTTGACAAAGCCGACAGAGGCTCCAGTTGCTGAAGCTGTTCAATTGACATAGTTTGCTGCATAGCTGCCATCTAAATCCCTGCCCTCTTTCTGATACACCTAACGTAATAGTGCCCGCGACCCAATCTGAGCATAAATATTTTCAAGAGGAATGATTCCACAAAATGATATTAATATTCCAGTTTTTTTGCAGGATCGGCGGGAAATGCACGAGCTATACTCAAAATCAAGGCAGAAGCCCCGACAATTAAAAATAGATCCGGAGTCCACCAAGGCGCTTCATGGCCTGATGACGATACCAGTACACCCCTCCCATAAAACTAATGGCCGTAAAAATAAATAACCCGGCAAGCCAATATGCCCAGGTCCGTGATGGTTGGCTATTCCTGAGGCCAAGCAGCTGCATCTGGATTTTTGTTTTATCATCCGTTGCTTGCTCAAGTTCACGACTCAAGGCCTGGTTGGCAGACTGCATTATGCCAACCTGTTTGGTCAGTTCTTTTATTTTTTTGTCAGAACCACCTGCCGTTTGGCTGATAACCTGCAATTGCACAATTGCCGGCACATTCGTGGTGGTATAGATCTCCTTAAGCCAGCCTTCAATACCCTCTTTAGTGCGTACCATGACATAGCCGGAATTGCTGTCCAGCAGTTCCAGCTTATCTCCGGTCATCACAACTACCAACGGTGCGGAGTCATTATTGGGCTCCGGCCTGATACCCACTCGTAACTGATCATTAATGTAAACTGTTTTAGCCTGTACCAGACCGACAACACAAAACATCGTCACAATCACAAATGTGCGGAGTAAACAAAGCTTTAGAACAAACATGATCTTCTGCCTAACTTATTGATTTTATGGGCGCATCTAATTTTCAGTTCAAAAATTATCGGCAAAGCTTACTAAAGCTTTAACTCCACTAATATAAAACCATACTCATGCTCAAATATAGGTAATGACTTGTTGTCCAACAAGCTCTAGTAACAACTAATTATAGACTTTCTCCCACACAAGAACCTCAAAGACCGCATCCACCCAGCAACTCAAACTGCGTATCAGGCATACATTACTGGATAAATCCGTGATCAATATCAAAAAATGACTCATCAGACCCATTCAACTTAAGCCCGGTGTGTGGACAACGGCTGGTATACACCCTGGCTAGGCATAACATATGACAGAACCACCCTTTTTACACGTTAGGATATCAAGCTAAAAGAATCGACCGCTTGGTTAAAGGGTGTCATCAAACTCAAAAAAAAGCTGATGTATCGTGCTCATTCATCCGGCCTATCAATCACCAAGATGAACAACCAGTTCGCGACGCCTAGAATAATACCGATGTTCCCACAAGTAAATTCCCTGCCAGATACCCAACATCAGTTGACCGGCGGTCAGAGGTATTGAAATTGAGGTTGCTGTTAGCGCAGATTTGATGTGCGCAGGCATATCATCATCACCTTCCATGATATGGGTATAGAGTGGGTCATTTTCTGGCACCAGTCGGTTCAACCATAACTCAAGATCTCGACGTGCGGACGGATCGGTGTTTTCCTGGATCAGCAGACTAGCCGAGGTATGACGAATAAACAGCGTACATAATCCTTCTGAAAAACCAGAGTTTGATACAAACTGTACAATCTCAGGGGTAATCATGTGCAAACCCTGACCAGAAACAGCAATTTTTATCGTCTTAATCATTTTATTTAAATTTATACATATTTATTCTCGAATAAAATGCCACAATTAGTTAATCGTGAAAATTTCCTCTCTTCTCCCGAATAATAATGAATATATTTTTTGAATTGAGTATACCGTTTTCGAAAAAACCCTTGTATAGTAGCACCAAATTGACTTAACTTACCTTTAAATTTATCCATACACATCAAAACGCTTAATTTCGGGAGCAAATAATGGCAGCTAAAAAGAAAACCGTAGCAAAAAAGGCAACAGTGAAAAGTATCAAGGAACCTTTGACCAAATCACAGTTGTTCACAACCATAGCTGAAAACACTGAATTAAAGAAAAAAGATGTCGTCGCAGTTTTTGATGAACTGTCTAGCCTGCTCAATGGCCACATCAAACGCAATGGTGCCGGTGTATTCACTTTACCTGGTCTGTTAAAAATCAAGGTCGTCAGAAAACCAGCCACTAAGGCACGCAAAGGTACCAACCCCTTTACAGGTGAACCAACTGTATTCAAGGCCAAGCCCGCACGCAATGTCGTCAAGGCTCAACCACTTAAAAACCTCAAAGAAATGGCTAACTAAAATAAGAAAGGGGGCATTAGCCCCCTTTCCATTTAGAGCTTCTGATTAAAAGAACTTTTCTTACAGCCCTTCGGCATTCTGAACGACCCCGAATAAAATCTCTCAATATTTTTTAACTGCTCAGGATATTTTCTGGCATGCAAGTAGTGTGAGATCAACACCGGTTTCATTCCCATGGTATGCACACAAAAGTGCTCATCACTACCGCCATCACCCAAAAATAGACCGTTCTCTACTGCTCATCAAACGTATCGGAATAATACAGGTAAATCGGGTTTAATCTGACAACAATAGCAACACCTGAACTTCACTGCTTGAAACATTGAAGATCAGACCAAACTTAATACCCTTCATTCAATATAGTCCACAGAGGCTTCTGTATATTCTACTTCAAGATAGATCGTAACTATTCAGCGAAAAAAGTAAAAAATCACTTAAGGGAACCTCTAAAAATTAACGGAACTTTCTGTATTTCCCGCGATCAGATCAAGAACGCCAAGGAGATCCGATATAATGTTACAGCCCAGTTTTTTTGATACAGAAGAGCGCCTAAAAAAGATAGATCAACACGGCGACCCACTCAAAGCCATCAACAAAGTCGTTGATTGGCATGTTGTTCAACCTATATTGACCAAAGGCTTAAAAAAGCCCGCAAGACAAAAGCCGGTCGCCCCTCCTATGATGCCCTTGTGATGTTCAAAATGGTGGTCTTACAAAGCTTGTATAATCTGGGGGATGATCAGACGGAATATCAAGTCCGTGACCGACTGAGTTTTCAGCGTTTCCTGGG
>JAFLJQ010000176.1 GCA_022712915.1 Gammaproteobacteria bacterium
AAAAACATGCCAATCAACGACTTTGTTGATGGCTTTGAGTGGGTCGCCGTGTTGATCTAGCTTTTTTAGGCGCTCTTCTGTATCAAAAAAACTGGGCTGTAACATTATATCGGATCTCCTTGGCGTTCTTGATCTGATCGCGGAAAATACAGAAAGTTCCGTTAATTTTTAGAGGTTCCCTATATATTAAAGGGCCCTTGCACAGACTGTATTTTCTCTCAAAAATCGGGCAAAACGTACAGTTTACATAGCGTACATGAGCTTTTTGAACCAATTCTTTAGCACCATAAACAAAAACCTTTTCATACAATGCTGCCCATAGAAAACTAACGGTGTTTAAGGTGAATATCAAGCCTTCTTATCGCTTGAATTTCTCTATTCTGGTACCCGTGAAGGTTTACTCAATACAAACCAGGCTGCCGAAGTCATCACCAACCCAGTCAAAATTACGCCCCATACCGGTACAGATGACACGAAAACGAGATAACTAAAGCTGGCTAGCATCATACTGACCGAGGCCAGTTTGGCCACAGGCGGAATAACACGGTACTGTTGCCATTTGTGAAGGGAGGGACCAAAGATTCGATGGTTATACAGCCAGTCATGAAAACGTTTCGAGCTTTTCGAAAACATCCACAAGGCCAGAATCATAAATGGTGTAGTAGGTAATACCGGCAAAAATGCCCCGACAACACCAGTACCCACAAATACCCAGCCCATTAAGAAGTAAAACGGTTTCAGTGTCCTATACCCATTTGCATTGTTTTTTGTCCGACTTATGATAATTTAATTTACTAATTGTAGGGAATATAGCCGGATTACCGTCTACATACAAACCCCGCCCTCAAGCCTTGAACCAATATGGCATTTCAACCCCCTCACCAAGGTCGGACTCAAACAGAGAATGCCTAAACCCCAATAACTTATCAATCAGCGACGGTTCCATGTTGTTCCTAGGCACCTAACTTACGTTTAATCACCAACACCCAGTAAAGCTGTGATAGCGCTACCAGTGACCTTCTGACGGGTAGCCACAATCAGTTTGCCTGCATCATTATGATAGTTCAATCACTTGAAGGCTGATTTCCAGCACAAGTCATTGGCATATTTAGCCTCAGTAATACAAAGATCCCAAACCCTCTTAACCGTTTTCAAAAAGACATTCCAGAACAACAGGATATTTTTAATCTGACCCAGAAAATCAGGTGTCCCCCGGCATGGCGCTTTTACGGGTAGACATCCGGAAAAAGAAGATCCGAAGGTATACCAAGAATGGAGCATAGTCACCCCCAAATTAGTTAACAATATTTTTGAGAGATCCCTAAATCAACAATTGTTCACCAAATAACGGTAAACCTTCTGTTTGTATATGTTCAACCATTCTTTCCGGCAAAACAAACAATGAGCACATCTGCATGTTTGTCTTTGAATATTGCTCAAGGATAAACAACACTTCTTGATCACTATAGTCAGCTTGCTTGATTGACATATGCCTGTGCTCAGGCATTCGCCCTCCTTTCAATTTTTTTATCTGAAACCAGGCAACTTTTGTTTCAAGCTGCGTACTGCTAACTTGTCCATTCCAATTTTTGGCCAAACTCAACAGATGCTTACTGATAGTCTTGTCATAAATACGCCGAATAGAGGGAATGCCTGTCTTATACCTCGCTTGTTGAACCGCACCATTCCCCAGGAAAGTCCATCAAAGCCTTCTTTTACCACATGCATTAACATCAACTTCAAGCCTAACCCCACCAAATCCTTACTAAAAGGTGCTGACGGGATATAAACCGATGAATGAAAATGAGTTTTTTTAACCGTACATTGGTGCCAGTCACTTTGTATTTCTTCGATAAATAATAACTTGCGCCCATTAATATCAAAGCGTGTCTTAGTACGAATATGTAACAGAATATTTCTTTCCGTAAAATGTGAGCAAAAATGTGATTGTTGATAATCAGGCAGACTGACCAGCCACTCCCGATAATCTTCACCACCAAATAAACTGATATAACGATACTTAGCACGATAATCCAGTTTATTATTTCCATTTTTTACCGTGACCAATTCATTGGTCATGTGCAGACGAATACAGGAAAAGTTTATGTTTTCCAGTACCGTTTGTTTGCTAACTTTTTCATCTGAATCATCTCCTGTCTGTGTTAAATAGGCTAATATCCCTGACCATTTTAACTCCTCATGTCGAATACCCTTATGCTGCAGATTCAATAATGTCTTCTGCCATTGCCTTGCTGACATCGTCGTCGCTGGCATACAAGCAACCCGTTTCTGCAAATGACTATACAAGGACTCAGGATAAACATAGAAAATAATAGCAGAAGGTAGCTGGTCATAAATCAATCTACGCCGCACGCCTTCAATTTCATAGCGAACATAAGGCTGTTCAAGCCAATCAAACAAATTATTTCTATCAACTTCAAGCAGAGACGAGATCCATTTTTCATCCATCAGGGTATGTCCGCTAAATTGATAGCACATTTGTCCGCTTACCGGTTTATCCTTGGCATCGACAAAAACAATATCGACAAGTTGATATAAATATTGATGAGGAGTGTCGCGGGTAACGGTGAGATTTAAACGTGCCGCATGATAACGCGCCCGTTCACTACTAATGCCTAGAACCTGACCATCTGACAGTATCAACATAGAGTCTCGTTAACGTCGTCTATTGTTATATTGGTTTAGTCAAAAACATGCTAAAAGTTAAATAAATACCATCATAATCAATATAAATAAAAGCACTAAAATCAACACACTGCAACTTGAGCCTTTAAACCACTCAAATCCATGGAAACTCAAGGGTGGTTCTAAAAATTCAATCAAGCAAATAACGGCAAGGCAAAAACAAACGAAAAAGCGCAATTTACACGTA
Organism: Gammaproteobacteria bacterium; assembly: GCA_022712915.1. Classification (GTDB taxonomy): domain Bacteria; phylum Pseudomonadota; class Gammaproteobacteria; order UBA6429; family Thiohalophilaceae; genus JAHEDB01. The sequence goes on from JAFLJQ010000176.1 coordinate 2,894, forward strand.
ATAAATGAACATTTTGAGCTTGTTTTTAACACAGCCAGCGCGGCTTCAGTGGATTTTCAGAAGTGCCCTTTAACTCTTTATCGGTCATAACAAGATATAAATGAAGAGGCCAACAGAACGCGACCATCAATCGGGGGCAAAAGTGCCAAAAATCGGGCCCACAAACATCAAATCAACATAAATTCAGACACAGAATGTATCCGTTGCATAACAACACCATATGGAAAAGAGGGGATAAATCAAACAGAAAATTGATATCTATTTACAGCGGGTCATTAAAATTATAAGACTCGACACAAAAATAATAGAACAGAAAACAAGCGGGAGGGAGATAAACAAGTAAGGTATCGTTATGATTTAGAAAGTTCCTTTTCAAGCATACTTCGCAGCTTGTCGCGACAATCGGCTAACATGCAGGTTTCAGAATGTCGACAGTGGAGTTTAATGTCCTTTACGAGGTCATCATCAACGCTAAGTAAACAAACCAGTGCAATCTCTTCCCTTTCTTTCTCCGAGTTAGCCTGATTCATCAATGACACCGTATCGACACCCTCAATAAAACGTTTACGAGCATACATGGCAATCTGATCAAAATCATAATTCCCCAGGCAACTCAAATCATGGCAAGCCATAAATCACCTCCACCTTTACGCATACAGGCACTAAAATATTTAGCGGCCAGACCGTATATTACATTAATATATCTATGGGGTAATGTAATATCTATCAATATCCTCATATTATTGAATTTAATGCCTCACATAAAACATTAAATCAAGCACGGTATTTTCATGACACCTCGTCATCAACCAGAACATGTTATTACACCTGATGCATTGACCATGCCATCATTGACTTCCATATTTTAAAAGGCCGTGATCATCATCACACCACAAACCACTTAAAGCATTAATAGGAAATACTCTTTAAAACATGTCAAAACTCATGCTTACATGGCCAAACCCCGTCATTTAAATAACGCAAGCCTGTGATTATTTTGACACTGACATTCAAACAAACATCCACCCTAACTCAAAGAAAATACAATGTACGACTATAATCAATAAGATTTATATAAAAAAGTTCTTGATAAAGAGGTGTCATGTTTCACATTAGGTGTACGATACTTCGACACAGAAGAATAAAGTGAACTGTAAATATTCCTAACGAGGCATGTCATAAAATAACAAATCACGACATAAAAAAGGCCAGCTATTTGCTGGCCTTTTTTTAGTTATATTACCGTCAGGATTATTCTGAGCGATCAGTGATCTCCAGTAAGTGATAACCAAACTGGGTTTTAATGGGACCGTGTACAATATTCAGTTCGTCATTAAATACGACTTTATCAAATTCTGGCACCATCATACCTTTACCGAACTCACCCAGATCCCCACCACTTTTTCCAGAGGGGCAACTTGAATGCTCACTGGCAACATCCTCAAATTTTGCACCATCGGCAATCTGCTTTTTCAGTTCTTCACATTTTTTTTCAGTTTCTACAAGTATATGTCTCGCACTGGCTTTGGCCATTTTAACGCTCCGGATTAATTATAATGCCGTGCATAATATCAGATTAAAAATATTCTGCATTATGTATTGCATCAGGTGTCCTTCCGGTATGCGACATTCTTCTGCCACCATCATGTAATACAGGCATTGTCAGAAGCGCCCTCAAGCGCACTGACAGATTTCCTTAGCCAATGCCACCCCCCAGCCACCGTTGCCAGCAGTGCGAAAGCAATCACCACCATACCTGACAAGGTCAACACGGAATAACTCAGGGCAGCCAGAAAAGTGACACTGATGGTAATCAACGCCACGATAAAACAATTGAGCAGCACCCATTGTTTTGAGATAGCGGCCGTTATATATCCACCCAGAAACATCAGCAAAATAAAAAATGGAATCCCAAGTACATATCGAAAATAAACACCGGCATCATTAAGAAATGGCCACAACTTGACTAGCTGATAATAACCCACAGCGATAATAATAAAGATCAATTCCAGGGTCAGACCAACCACAATAATAAAGAGACTACCGACAAAAATAGCTGTAATATTTTTCATATCCCACTCGCACATTGCTAATGGCATTCTATTTCAAGAGCTAGTCAGCTTCTTTGACTTATGACAAGCCCCACCACAATCAGCGGCAATACATGCATTATTAATGCGCGTATAACAGATCAGCCCTACTCACCCCATGCCCTACCCCAAGAATAAAAACCCTGACAACCAGCTAACGCTTATTCATTTCAAATAGATCAATTATAAAAAATCTTCTTGACAAATTAGGACGTACACATTAATTTTAAGTCTCAATTAGGACGCGAATCCTATTTACCCAACTAAAATAAGGGGTTCACTATGAGTTTGGATCTATTCTCGTCATTTACGGTCGGAGATTTAACCCTGACCAATCGCATCGTACTGGCTCCTATGACACGAAATCGTGCCGCCCCGGACAATGTGCCGCAAGCTATCAACATAGAATATTACCGCCAACGCGCCAGTGCAGGCCTGATTATCACCGAGGCATCACAAGTCTCCCCTGAAGGGGTGGGCTACCCGGCAACCCCCGGCATTTATAACAATGAACAGATCGCAGGCTGGCATAAAATCACCGATGCCGTACATGATGAAGGCGGTCATATCTTTATCCAGTTATGGTATTGCGGGCGTATTTCCCATCCAAGCCTGCTGCCCCAGCAACAAACTCCCGTTGCCCCTTCAGCCATACGCCCTGAAGGCGACGCCTTTACCGCTGACGGTATGCAAGCATACGTTGAGCCCCGCGCACTCAAGACCGATGAAATTAAAAACATCGTGAGCCAGTACCAACACGCCGCCACACAGGCCAAGGCAGCCGGGTTTGATGGGATTGAAGTCCATGCTGCTAATGGTTACCTGATTGATCAATTCCTGCGTGATGGCAGCAATCACCGTACCGATCAGTACGGTGGCAGCATCGAAAACCGTATGCGTTTTTTAAATGAGGTACTCGATGCCGTCAGTGGAGTCTGGCCAACTAATCGCATCGGAGTCCGTCTGTCGCCAGAAAATGCTTTTAATACCATGTCTGACTCAGACCCGCAGCAACACTTTGACTATGTAATCAAGCAACTTAGTTCTCGTGGCCTAGCCTACCTACATGTACTTGAAGGCAATATGATGGCAACACAACGCGAAGTAGATTACCGCGCCTTACGCGACAAGTTTGAGGGGGTCTATATCGCCAACAATGGCTACGACAAAGCTCGAGCAGAAACGGCGCTGGCTCAGGGTGATTCTGACTTGATCGCATTTGGTGTGCCATTTTTGGCCAATCCTGATTTGGTCAATCGCCTCAAAACCGATGCCCTCCTCAATACCCCGGATCAGAACACCTTCTACGGGGGGGATGAAAAAGGGTATACTGACTACCCCTTTCTACAAAACACAAACTAGGAAGCAGAACCTGCCTGAATGAATTGACTGGCATAGCCACCCAGGACGGTATGCGAGAGGAAATAAAAGTCATGGGACAAAAAGGTGACGCGCTGCGACAACGCATTGTGGCAGCAGCGGATCAACTCTTCTACATACAGGGTTATGAAAATACTTCGTTCAGTGATATCGCCGAAGCAGTCGATATCTCACGGGGTAATTTTTATTACCACTTCAAAAGCAAAGACGACATCCTCTCAGCCGTACTCGATGCAAGGCTGGAGGATATCCGAGCTATGTTAGAAGAATGGGAAAACCAATACCCTGATCCCAAACAGTGCATTGCCCGTTACATCGATCTTCTGACCACCAATCAGGCCAACGTCATAAAATATGGCTGTTCCCTGGGAAGCCTGTGTAGCGAACTAACCAAGCTCAACCATGGTATGCAAAATCAAGCCACCGACATCTTGGTCCTGTTTCGCGACTGGTTAACCCTACAATTTCGCAAACTCGGACAAAAGAAAAACGCAACACAACACGCAATGCATCTGCTTGCCCGTAACCAGGGTATTGCCAGCATGAGCAACGCATTTGAAGATACCAAATTCTTACAGAGCGAAGTCAAACAACTGAAAACCTGGCTGGATGAAATAACGGCGTGATACCGATAAACAACACGTTGAGAATAAAGACTGACAACAGGCGATCTTGCGCCGCTTCAAACTAAGCCCCGCGTCGGGCAAACCAGATAACATGCCGTGCGCCTTTATTGCCATGAGCCCGCACACGTACCTCATCCACCTTGAATCCCACTTTACGCAACCGTTGTAAAAAATCCACTGCTGGCCCAGCCGACCACACCGCCAGCACCCCCTGTGGACGCAAGGCCTCATAGGCGCAGATCAAACCATTCATACTATAGAGCCAATTATTCTTCTTACGAGTCAGTCCCTCAGGGCCATTATCCACATCCAGCAAAATAGCGTCGTAGGCTTTCTTCTCCGTCTTTATGATGCGAGCAACATCCCCTTCATGCACTGTCACACGTGGATCCTCAACCGGATAACCCGCATGCTCTCCGAGTGGCCCCCGATTCCACTCGATCACAGCCGGGACTAATTCTGCCACCACCACCTGCCCCTGCTCACCGACATGTTGCAATGCCGCCGAGAGGGTAAAGCCCATACCCAGGCCACCGATAAGCAACCGTGGATTGGCACAGCCTTTCAACCGGGCACAGGTCTGCTCCGCAAGGGCATCTTCAGAACCATGCATACGACTATTCATCAGCTCACCCCGACCCGCAATCTTGATCGAAAATTCATCACCCCGCTGATACAGACGTAACTCCCCGCCATTACCCGGCACATCGGCACTATCGAGCAAAACCCAGGGCGTCATAAATAAGGCCTGAAGTTAATTTCAGACGCAAACATAACAAGGCTTCGAAAAAGCAGAGCAAAAAATACCTTTTTATTCACTTTTCATCGTCCAACATGGACTTTAAACCCGCAAACGGATTATGCGTGGTCGTCGCGCCCTTGCCGCTGCCAGAAGAGGTATTACCCTGATGCGCCTCCAACTGCCGTTGGTGTTCGTTATCATGGCAATACATGCACAACAATTCCCAATTGCTGCCATCCGCAGCATTGTTACTGTGATTATGGTCACGATGATGCACCGTTAACTCATGCAGATTCTTGTGGGTAAACTCACGGGTACAACGACCGCAAATATGCGGATACATCTTCAACGCCTGTTCACGATAACCCAGATCGCGCTGTTCACGGGCGCGTCGAGAGTCGGCCACCACTTGATTCAATTTTTCATTATCAGGTTTTACCATACTAAGCTCCACATCATGGGTTCGTTAAAAATTGTGCTGATACTGTTATTTTGGCAATTAATTATCCACCAAACGGATACCGTCCTTTGCAATAATAATAATCCGCTGCTTATATAAACCACTAATGGCTTTTTTAAATGCTCCCTTACTCATACTAAACAGATCTAAAATAATCTGGGGATCCGTCTTATCATGCACAGGGGCAAAACCATTTTGCTGTGTTAAATAATCTAAAATTAATTTTTCATTTTTATCACGGGTTTCCTGCCCGCCCTGAAGGCTTAAATCAATTTTCCCATCTGGCCGAATATGTTTAATATAGCCTTTTATACTCTGCCCAAAACTCAAGCGCTGAAAGACATCGTTTGTATACAGCACCCCCCAGTGATGCTGGTCAATAATCGCCTTGAACCCAAGATCAGTACTATTGGCTATAATCAGGTCAACCGCTTGCCCCGGTTTAAAATCATGGGGTTTCTCATCATCAATAAATTTATCAACTTTCGATGATGCCGCAATTCGACCATCGGCTTTACCTATATAGATGTACACCAGATAAGAACGCCCCGCCTCCATAGGTCGATGCTGCTCAGCAAACGGCACTAATACATCTTTATCCAGCCCCCAATCCAGGAAAGCACCCACATCCGTGACCGCCAAAACCTTCAAATAAGCAAACTCACCCACCTGAACCTTGACCTTTTGCGTCGTGGCCACCGGTAAACCATCAGAATCAAAATAAAGAAAGACCTCGAGACTATCCCCCACCAGCAAATCACTCGGTGCATACCGGCGCGGTAACAACACCTCACCCAGTTCACCCGCATCCAGGTAGAAACCAAAATCGACCTTTTTTAGCACATTTAATTCATACGTTTTGCCAATGGTAATCATTTTGCGTTCTCAAAAATAAGCATTGCTGCGATACAAGGATTATACAGGGTCATGCCAGTAGACGGCACCTCCCCCGGTTTATCTGACCCGGCAGATAAGGGATAATGGCCATAAAGGCGTAAAAGGTGACAAATATGCAGGAATCCCGTGTCAGTATTGGCTTGACGAAGCCAAAGAGTCCGACCAATGTCGGCGCAGTGATGCGTGCAGCAGGTTGTTTTCGAGTCAATGCCATTTTTTATACCGGCACACGCTATGATCGTGCTGCAAAGTTTAATACCGATACAAAAGAGACAGGACAAACGATTCCCTTAACCGGTGTAGACGATCTGCTCGAACACATTCCCAAAAAGGCAAAAATAGTCTGTGTTGAACTAGTAGAAGGCGCGACCCCCTTGCCGGAATACCAACACCCAGACAATGTGATCTACATATTTGGCCCTGAAGACGGCACCATCAGCCAGAATGTCATCGATTGTGCAGATGCCGTGGTCTACATACCCACGGTGGGTTCTTTGAATCTGGCGGCCAGCGTCAATATTGTGTTGTACGACCGATTGAGCAAATCAGAAACCGATTATGCCAATGACGAATTAATTCGACGAAGCCGCGATACTAATAACAATGTAAAAATGCAGACTCGGACGTAATAAGAAACAGACTAGGATTCATGATCCTGATTGAATAAGCGGGATGGGATCAACAGTGACAAGCCAAACACCGTCAGTCCCATTTTTTGACGACGTTCTCTATACCCAATTCCAACAATAGTTCCATATTTCGATCCGGAATAGGTTCGACATCCATCATTTCACGCGCCTTTTCAATGCTGTCTTCACGAATCAAATGAAACATAGGGTAAGGCGAACGATTGGTGTAATTTCTAACATCGTCCGACGCCAGATCAGCAAACTGATAATCAGGATGGAAGCTGGCAACCTGAATAATACCCTCAACATCTAACTCATCAATGATGGAATCCACCACCGCCAGAAATTGATTGTAATCCAGAAAATCAGTCAACATGAGCGGCACAACAAAAACACTTGTTTCTATTTCCTGTGAATCCGCCTCTTTTAAGAAGAGTATTTCTTCTATCAGCTTAGCGACTAACGCTTCTTCACTCGTGACGGGATAACTCACATAACGAATTTTTTCCTGCTTAAAGGGTTTTGCTGCGAACGGGCAGAGATTATGTTTGATGACAAAATGTTCCAGCCAGTTTCTTGTCGCCTTAATATATTCTTCGTTTTCTATATTTGTAGTCATATTTATATTTTATCGCTTAACATTATGTCATCGCCCAATTCTACTCGCCCTTCACGGATAACACGACAACAAACACCGCCCCGCCAATGTATCTTCAATGCCTCAAACAAGCCATCCGTCACTTGCTGCATCCGCTCACAAGGATCGGTTTCCTGCGTAATCAACAATTCGACATCGCCAATGGTGATTATTTTCCCCGTCGTATTTTCCAGGTCAAGTCCATCAACCAGTAAATTCGCACGCCGTGTCGTCCAGGGCAAATTCATATTCAATGTTGAGTTCACGTCTTGCCAGGCCTGTTGAGACATAACGGTGACCTGTCGTGACGAGGGTTTGCCTCGAAAATCATTCTCGACGCCTTTATCCATGCTAATGAAAGCGTGGTCAATCGTTTGCATAGGTGCGAACTTCTTATCTTTTACCGCGATACCCATAAGCTTTGCCATATCTGTAATGTACTTTAATAAGTAAACGATACCTATTATATACGTTTACGGGCTGGCTTGTCTCAGTGCCTGCCTGTAGGTAAACAAGATCACTGACTGATGCGAATTGACTATAAATGTCACGGCTGTCCCGTTAATAACCTAAAAAATCGTGTATCTACCTGGAACATAAAGGCTTGAGGAGGTTGATATGCTATGAAACATGAAAAGTGTTCGAAAAACACACTTTACCGCAAAGGGCGCAAAGAGACACAAAGAAAAAACAAATCAGGCATTTCATAAAAAATGAGTTTAACCACTACATAATCTCTCAGTCCCGAATGGCACTTAGTTAAGCCTAAGTCATTAATTTAAAAGAAAGAAAGCTGGGCCAGTGATAAACTAAATGTGACAAAACATTTTAACCCTCACTGGAGCCCAGTTTCATGACTAGTAATAACAAACTTGTACAAAGTAAACAACAACGAATAAAAACATTGGCTAAAAATTATGATTCATACGATTTTTTTAATTTGCTTACTGGAACAGAGATGTTATCAACGGTAGAAGATTTACTTCCAGAGGGACATCGAGAACGCCAGTTTCCACCAACAGAAACATTGTCGATGTTTCTTGCCCAGGCGATGAACGAGGATCGTTCCTGTCAAAAAGCGGTTAACGACACAGCTGTTAAGCGTGTCGTGGGCGGTTTATTGCCCTGCAGTACATTGACAGGTGGTTATTGCCAAGCACGACAGCGATTGCCAGTGGGGATGGTCTCGACATTAGTTCGTTTTACAGGCGAACAAATGAATAACCATGTACCTGATCACTGGCGTTGGCATGGCAAACGGGTTTATTTAATTGATGGAACGACCGTAACATTGCCTGATACAGCGGCAAATCAAGCGGTATTTCCACAGCAAAGAGGGCAAAAGCCTGGCCTTGGGTTTCCGATTAGTCGATTAGTCGATTAGTCGATTAGTCGGGGTAATTTGTTTGTCCAGTGGTGCGGTACTCAATGCTGCCCTAGGGAAATTCAGCGGCAAAGGTTCCAGTGAACAGTATTTACTTCGTACGATGCTTGATACCTTTAAAGCCGGTGATCTTGTTCTGGGCGATGCCTTTTTTGGGACGTATTTCTTGCTTGCGTCATTATACAAACAAGGAACTGATGCGGTGTTTGAGCAATTCGGTGCGCGCAAACGAAAAACGGATTTTCGTAAAGGCAAACACTTAGGCCCAAAGGATCATTTAGTAGAACTAGCAAAACCCAAACGTAAACCAGACTGGATGACACAAGAAAATTATGATTGTGTACCGGAATTCATAACCATCCGAGAATTAACAGTAAAAGGTAAGATTTTAATAACGACACTACTATCGCCTAAAATATTTCCAAAGAATGAACTAAAAGAACTGTATAAAAAGCGCTGGCATGTAGAAGTAGATTTTCGCAACATCAAAACGACCTTAGGGATGGAAACACTAAGCTGTAAAACACCCGAAATGGCAGAGAAAGAAATGTGGGTATATTTACTCGCATACAATCTAATTCGCTTGCTCATGGCGCAGTCAGCCTTACTCGCGGATATATTACCAAGGCAACTTAGTTTTAAACATACTGTACAGCTGTGGACGGCTTGGTGCCAACAAACGCAATCCGTATGTGTTCAGTTTGACGAAGGTGCTTTATTTATTTTGATTGCGCAAAATACGGTAGGAAACAGGCCTGGCCGCATAGAACCCAGAGCGGTAAAACGGCGACCAAAACCATTTCCACTCTTAATGGAAAGGCGAGAAATTGCGAGAGAAAGGGTTAGGGAAAATGGGCATCCGAAAAAAATTAAAGCTTAACTAAGTGCCATTCCTCTCAGTCCCGAATGGCACTTACTTAAGAGTTATTTTCTTATAAATCAATTAGCTACCATTGTAACTGATGTATAAATTGAGTCAGATAAATTTGTGATCCGGGTTAGTAATACTGTAAAAATAGTAGTTTTCGTTTTTTTAAAACCCA
>JAFLJQ010000155.1 GCA_022712915.1 Gammaproteobacteria bacterium
GCAAAGAGGCGCAAAGAAAAAATAAATTCGGTAATGTATAAAAAATGAGCTTGAAGTCTTCGGATAACCTCTAATATAAAACAAAATAACGTTGCGATCCTTTGCGCCCTTTGCGGTTTAGATCTTTAAAATGGATTAAATACTTAACAGGACAGCAGTGATATGACATACATAAGGACAAGGTGCCGTCCAGGTGTTTGAGCACGGCGCTGACGCCGCTATCGCGGACTTGTGCCCCTTGGGTGAAAAGTGCATTTATAGAAGTGCCCTTATAAATATTGCCTGACGAAGGGGATCGTCAGTCGCCTCTGCTCAGTAAGCGAGGCGGTATCCAATTTACCTAACAGGCTAAATAAATTAGCCATATCACGCGGACTGCGCTTTAACAGGTACTCGGCAACTTCGTTTGTTAATTCCAACCCAAGTTGGGTGGCACGCAATTGTAATACTTCAATCTTGTCCTGCTCCGGTAAATTAATTATCTGAAAAACCACTCCCCAATTCAGTCGTGATACTAAATCAGCCAATTGGATCTGTGTCTTGTTTGGCGCAACTCGGGCGGTGATAAACAGTCGACCACCCTTTTCCCTGACACGGTTAAACAGGTTGAATAAAGCAATTTCCCATTGAGGTTGTGCCGCAATGATATGCAGGTCATCAATACAAACCAGATCCAATGTTTCCAGACCGGTCAATATATCCGGCTCAGAAATATCGTCATCACACAGGGGAATGTAGGCAGCTGTTTTATTTAGTTGAGATGCCTGATGACAAAGCGCCTGTAACAAATGCGTTTTACCACAGGCATCTCCTCCCCACAGATAGATGTAACGCTCATCCGAGTTGCATAAAGTATGCAGCAAGGATTCATTACCCGCACTAACAAAGTTGTCAAAAGTTGCTTCAGCACGCAACTGCAAATTAAGAGGGATTTGTCGATAGACCATTGACACTATTCTGGACTACTCACTGCCATACAGACCACTTTCCATATAACGTTCATGCAGATAACGAAGAATGACGGCAATCACAGCCGCAACCGGTAGCGCCAGCAATACACCAACAAAGCCGAACAACTGCCCACCGGCAAGCACGGCAAAGATCACTGCAACAGGGTGCAAACCGATGCGATCACCAACTAATAGTGGCGTAAGTACCGAACCTTCTATTAGCTGGCCGAGACCAAACACAATAGCAATATAACCTAAATGCAGAACATCCTGGAATTGCACCATGACGGCAATGCCCGCAAACAAAATGCCTACGATAAATCCAAGGTAGGGCACAAAACTGATCAATCCGGCAGACAAGCCTATCAACACCGCCAGATCTAGTCCAACGATGCTCAAACCAATAGAATAGATTACTGCCAGCACCATCATTACCATTAACTGCCCACGCAAAAACGATCCCAACACTTCATCCGATTCCCTTGCCAATCTGGCCACCACCGGTTGTGAACGACGGGGGATCAGTTCATTGATACGATTAATAAGATGATCCCAGTCACGCAATAAATAGAAAGTCACCACAGGTATCAATAGCAGATTTGCGATCAACCCAACAAAGGCAAGGCCCGAGCTAGATACCGAAGCAAGTGCATTTTGGGTAAAACCACCGGCGTTGCCCCAATAATTCTGCAACGACGATTTCAAATCAAACAACTGAACATCGGTTTCAGAAATACCGAGTAACTGGTAAATATAGGGTAATAATCGGGTCTGAAAAAGGTTGATATAACTTGGTAATTTATCGACAAAGACATCAATCTGTCTTTCTATCATAGGAATCAGTACCAGCAAGATAATCACCGCCACCAAACTGAGAACAACAAAAACCGTTACAACAGCCAGAGTTCGCGGTAACTTTCTGGCTTCCAGGCGATCAACAAGCGGGTCACAGATATAAGCAAGTACCGCAGCGATCATAAATGGGGTCAGGATAGGAGCCAATAGATATATCAATAGCCCGGATACCGAAAAACCGATCATCACCATCCACTTACTTGATCCCGTCACAAATCACCTCTCTTACGCCTGACTAGCAGCGCGCGTTGTCCCCAGGAACGGATATACACCACGCCACTGGCAAATGTTGTTCCGTAAACTAACCAGATCAGCAACTCAATCACAGATGGGGAGATAAGCTTTGAAAAAGTCAGTTCCGAGCCAATAAAGATAATCAACACAACCAGGGCAATTTGCAGCGCTGTATTGATTTTACTAATCATCACTGGTTGAATTAATACCTCCTCAATGAAAACATGATATAAAATTGCGCCGATAACAATAATCACATCGCGCAGTATCACCATGGCAACCAACATTACAGGCAAGTGTCCCAGCCAACCCAGTGTCAGATAACAACCAACCAGAAGCAGTTTATCACCAATAGGATCGAGAATGGCACCCAGTCGTGTCTGCCAGCTAAACTGACGTGCCAACAGGCCATCAACACCATCTGATACACCGGCAATAAAAAACAAAATTAACGCCACTGTATAATCATGATTTAAAAGATAATAAATAGTCGGCGCAACTAACAAGATGCGCAGAATACTGATCAAATTGGGGATGTCACGCACGTTCACTGTACAAGCTGATACACCAAATCAGGTTCACCACTTGCAACTGGCTGAGACTGGACACCCGCAACCGTTAACGGTTGTGCCAAGACATGACCCAATTTGATCGCCTGCGCCAGACCCAATCGGCCACTTTGTGTGGTCAACTTAAACGTTGCCACGTCTCCACCGACAACCAGCGGACTGACATCCGATACCGCAGCAAGTGACTTAAGATATTTAATAACATGATTAAATTTCTTTAAACTACTAACCCCGGAAATCCTGATGCTTACATCCTCACTAATTTCTTCAGTCTTAACCATAGCAAACTGTTGCGCCAGACTTTGCGCGGCTTGAGCAATAATCGGGGTAACGGCAACCTGTAAATTAATCTCGCCATCCACATCAATATCCTGACGTCGTCCTTGCTGGTAAATTGACCAACGTGCACTCCAGGCTGCCGAGGTCGTTTTATACAAACGACCGACAATCACAGCTTCGGCATTGTAGCGTTGTGAAGCCGACAGAATTCGGTCTTCAAAATTCCCCCAGATATCGCTAATACTGATATTCCCTCTATCGGTCAAATCCATCAGCGGAAAACTGAGTGGCAAACCGCGTTTATTGGCAATCCATTTCATCGCATTTTTTAATGCATGCTTGTCGCTATTGCTAATCAGCTTACGCCGACCATTTTCCGTCACTACCACCCAAACCAGGGTTGCTGGGCGGGTATGCCCCCAAACAGGCATCTCGTTATTTTGTAACAGGTTATTGACGGCCTTTTCATCATATTTAATCCACAAATTCAGTTTCGAACTGCCTTTGCTGCTTTTGCGGTACCTGAACTGGCGGGTATAACGGGTCGAATTTTGTACCGCCATAACCAGAGGGTTTTCCGGATCTTCACTCACAATCAGGGTCTGGCCACTCACCCGGGTCAAAACCTCGATCAAACCTGTTGTCAGGGCGACTTTACGTTCTGCGCGACTCTGGGTTTCCACGGGAACCAGAGCCTCATACAGATCCTTGATCACCACAGCCTGAGCTAAACTGGCCCAAAATCCACCACAACAAGCCAAAGTACATAACATATAAGGGATCAAACGTCGCATAGATGTGCCTTTTTTAATCTTTATTATTTTATGTTCAACATTTTGCACAGCTACATTCCCTGAATTCAACCGAATTTGCTAAACTAGCCGGGTTTCATACAATGCATTTTTTATTTACTCAACCTGCATATTATGCACTGATTTAACAAAAAATCGGCGCATTCTGCAAATTTCCTGGAGTTATTTGTGTCACAAAACGATGTTTCCCCGGATAAAAAGAGTAGCTCATCCCTGAGTTATCGCGATGCAGGTGTCGATATTGACGCTGGCAATGCCCTGATCGAACGTATCAAACCCCATGCTGCCGCAACTCGTCGTGACGGGGTTCTCGACCAATTGGGGGGCTTTGGCGCCCTGTTCCAGATACCTCTGGACAGATACAAGGAGCCGGTACTGGTGGCTGGCACCGATGGCGTCGGCACCAAACTGCGTGTAGCCATTGATCTGGGCAAACATGACAGTGTGGGCATCGATCTGGTCGCCATGTGTGTCAATGACCTAATTGTACAGGGTGCAGAACCGCTATTTTTCCTGGATTATTATGCCACCGGCAAACTGGATGTGGATATCGCCAGTGATGTGGTCAAAGGTATCAGTGAAGGTTGCATACAGGCCGGTGCAGCCCTGGTGGGAGGCGAAACAGCCGAGATGCCCGGCATGTATCGCAAAGGCGACTATGATCTGGCCGGTTTTTGTGTCGGTATCGTCGAAAAAAGCACGATCATTACCGGTAAACAGGTTGCAGAAGGCGATGTGTTGATCGGACTGGGATCGACAGGTCCTCATTCCAATGGCTACTCCCTGATTCGCAAGATTATCGAGATCTCTGGCGCGGATTTGAGTGAGGCCTTTGATGGAGCCACGCTGGGTGAACGTCTATTGGCCCCGACCCGCATCTATGTCAAACCCCTGCTTGATCTGGTGGCCAAGGTCAATGTCCATGCTATGGCCCATATCACCGGCGGTGGTCTGCTCGAAAATCTACCCAGGGTCATGCCTTCCGATACTCAAGCCAACATTGATAGTACAACATGGACAAAACCAGCCATCTTTGACTGGTTACAGGAAAAAGGAAATGTAGACACCACTGAAATGTACCGTACCTTCAACTGTGGTATTGGTATGGTATTGGTAGTGGCAGCAAAAGATGCCGATAAAACCCTCAACATCATGCAACAGCATCAGGTCGATGCCTGGCAAATTGGCCACATCAACCCCCTGATATCAGCAGATCAAAAACAGGTTGTTATCAGCGAATCATGACAACAACATGCCGCATTGTCGTGCTCATTTCCGGCAGTGGTAGTAACCTGCAAGCCATTATAGATGCCATCGATACAAAACAGATCCCTGCTGAAATTGTCGCCGTGATCAGTAACAAGGCCGAGGCCTATGGCCTGCAACGTGCTGCCTCGGCCAACATTGCCACGCAAGTGCTGCCCTATGCCGGGTTTACTGATCGTCAGGAATATGATCAGGCCCTCATGGCCTGTATCAATCAATACCAACCCGACCTGATTATACTGGCCGGTTTCATGCGCATCCTGAGCAATGAGCTTGTTCACCACTATCCAGGCCGAATGCTCAATATCCACCCTTCCCTATTACCCAAATACAAAGGACTCAACACACACCAGCGGGTTCTGGAGGCAGGCGAGAAAGAACACGGTGCCACGGTACATTTTGTCACCCCGGAACTCGACAGCGGCCCCATCATATTACAGGGGAAAATACCAATACTGAAAACAGATAATGAACAACAACTGACCCAGCACATTCATAAACTTGAACACCAAATCTACCCACAGGCTGTAATGTGGTTTGCCCAGGGACGTCTGCATTTATCAGGTAATACCGTGCTACTCGATCAACATCCTATTACCCCACAGCAACAAATCTACACCCAATCAATAACTGGCCAGTTATCAAATAACTGATAGACTTAACGACTATGCGCCACATCCTGCTGCTAATTGTTGTTTTTCAGACCACGCTGGTGAATGCCAACCCCTTACTCAATGGCTTCACCGCCATCTATGATGCCAGTCATAATGATATCTATCTGGGAATAAGCAAACGACAATTATTCGTGCGTGATGGCGGTACAACATTGGACTATGCTTCAACAACGATTCCAAAAGGGCTGGTCGCATTATTTGTCTCAGACCAATTTATAGAACATAGCCTTATCAATGTCACACCACAGGGTTTACTACCACAGCGTTATGACTATCAACGCACCGGCGGTAAAAAAGAGATCACCTTTCAAGCCAGGTTTGACTGGCAAAAGAAACAAATTCTACTGTCTAACCAAACAGAGGCTCAAAGCTTGTTACCCAATTCACAGGATTTGCTAAGCTTTCAACTAGCCCTGATGAAGGGCTTATATCAGGGCCAGCGCAAATTTAATTTTCACCTCGTGGATCACAAACGAATTCAGTTACAAACACTTGAATATACAAAGTCTATAAAAATGCACTCCTCTTATGGAGAACTTGATGTACTCCAGTTGGAGCATAAAACCGCAAAGAGTGATTATCAATTTACCTTCTGGTGCGCTAAACAACTTCACTATTTGCCAATCATGATTCAAAAAATAAAACAGGACGGTGATATCGTCCAACTAAAATTAAAACGCCTGGACAATAAAGATTTCCAATTGTTAAATCAACAGCAATCGGAGGATGAAAACTTATAATTCATATAAAGGATTTCCCAGAAATACCGTTATATCTTAGATGGCACATAATGCGACACTCAGACAAATGCTGGAAGAGGCTGCATTATTCATCACACAGCCTATTAATAACCATCATATTTAGCATTGCTTATTTGTGGTCTTCTTCAGCCCATTCCAAACAAGAGATCCGCATCGGTGTGCTCTCTATCTGGGGTGAGAAAATATCACAAAACATGTGGCAACCCAGCATTGATTACCTGAACCAACAACTGACAGATTACCATTTCAGCTTACATTTATTAAACTTAAGATAAACCGATTTAGCTATTGGCCATAAACAAATCAACTTCATTATCACCAATCCTGGTAATTAGTCAGCACTGAAAAAAGGCCGAATATTTATTTTTTCCATATAGACAGATGACTGGAGTCAAAATTGGCCTATAAAATGCTCACGCTCCTTTTGATATGCGACCAAAATCATTCAATAAACGATTTAATGCGTAAAAAAACAGTACAAAAAAATGGACTAACCATTTTTTCAAGTTCCAGGCACTCGCAGCCATCAATAAATTTAAAGGGTCTCCCAACGCGCCTTTCAGATAGTTTTTCGACAATCTGAAGTCTTGTTTTAAGTGACCAATAATGGGTTCGATGGCTGCGCGCCTGCGACACTGTTTTCTTTTTTTGTCTCGTTGATATCGGTTGTCTTTTTTGAGTGCTTTCTTTGGTAAAATAATGTCTGTTCCGTTTACTTCGTTTTTGCCACGGTAACCTCGGTCACAAACAGCTTGCTTAACGGCTTTGCCGCGTGAAGTTTCAATATGCTCTAGCACTTCAGCTAATGTGTGACTATCGTGACAATTCTTAGGGTGACTGATGACACCAACAATG
>JAFLJQ010000206.1 GCA_022712915.1 Gammaproteobacteria bacterium
TGGGTTTTCCATTCTCTCATCATGGCCTCCTTTTAATCTAGCCGGTTATAAAGGAGGCTATTTTCAACTATGCACGACTTGACGGCAGAGCCTTTTCGAGTCTCACCGCCAGAGCCGGTGGTTTACCTAATATTTAATTAACCTGGATGATATACTTTTCCATCTGCGATTAAACGTTCCCATTTTAGTGCTGTTGTAACGGTCATTTCCAGATCATCGAACTTTGGCTTCCAGTCCAATGTCTTGTGGATTTTATCGACTACGGCTATTAGTTGGGGGGGGTCACCTGCTCGACGTGATTCTTCGATAATGTGGAGTGGTTTGTGGTTAACTTTTGATACCATGTCTAAGACTTCCCGGACACTATATCCGTGGCCGTAGCCACAATTCAGGGTGGTGGATTCTCCTCCATTACGCAGGTATTTCAAGGCACTGATATGTGCGCTGGCAAGGTCTTCGACGTGAATATAGTCACGAACACCCGTACCATCGGGAGTAGGGTAGTCTGTCCCAAATATATAGACAGCTTCACGTTTACCGACGGCCGCTTCACAAGCCACTTTGACTAATAAGGTTGCCTCAGGCGTTGATTGACCGATTTTACCTTCGGAATCACAACCTGCAACATTGAAGTAACGCAAGGCGACATGACGCAAATCGCCTGCAAAAGATAAGTCACGCAGCATCCACTCGCTCATTAGTTTTGATGTACCGTAGGGATTGATTGGACAGAGAGTGCTTTCTTCAGTAGCAAGTCCGTCTTCAGGCATACCATAGACGGCTGCAGTGGAAGAAAAAATAAAATGCTTTACATTTTGTTCCGCACAACATTCCAATAAATTGCGGGAGCTACAGGTGTTGTTCCAGTAATATTTCATTGGATTGGAAACAGATTCAGGCACGATGGTATGTGCGGCAAAATGCATAACCGTTTCAATGTTGTGTTCGGCAAGTACTTTAGAGACTAATGCTTTATCGCCGGTATCGCCAATAATCAGCTCACCATAGAGTACGGCTTCTTTGTACCCCTTGGATAAGTTGTCCAGTACAACAACATTTTCACCGGCTTGGCCCAATTGTTTAACAACATGACTGCCAATATAACCTGCGCCACCTGTTACAAGAATGGAGTTTGACATTCTGTATATACCCTTGTTAATTTTTTATGTGTAATCAGGACTGAGTATTTAAAATTCCTCTTTCCTTAAGAAGATTAATAACTTGGTCAACACATTCTTCTAGAGGCCTCTCGCCAGTATGAACTGATAATTCGGCATTGTCAGGAGCTTCGTAGGGGGAAGAAATGCCTGTGAAGTCCTTAATTAATCCCTTGCGGGCTTTTTCGTAGAGGCCTTTTACATCACGCTGTTCACAGATATCGATTGATGTATTACAGTAGATTTCTAGGAAGTCGCCATGTTGTACGATATTTCTGACTTGTTTTCTGTCACTATGAAAGGGGGAGATGAAGGCCGTTAATACGATGACGCCTGCTTCGAGAAAGAGCTTTGAGACATTTCCGATACGGCGAATATTTTCTTTTCGGTCCTCTTCTGAAAATCCCAGATCTCCACATAAGCCGTGGCGGACATTGTCACCGTCCAAAACGTAAGTTCGGCATCCAAATTGATGAAGTTGTTCTTCAACTGCATGGGCAAGAGTTGACTTGCCTGCGCCAGATAGGCCGGTAAACCACAGGATGATACTTTTGTGTTTATTTTGTTCTTCCCTGCGGGCTCGGGTGACCGTGGCATGATGCCAGACGGCATTGCTGCTGATGGATTTATCCTGCTCTGATGACATTGAGACCCCTTTAGTTTGATTAAATTTTATACTTGTTCGTGTATATGCATTGTAATAGTTTACCATTGTTAGTTCCAGATTGCGGTTAATTATTTATGTGATAAATGGAAATATGTTATGAGACAGTTTGATGTTTTTAATGGTGATGCTGACGGCTTGTGTGCCTTACATCAGTTGCGTTTGTCTGAACCAATGGATAGTGAGGTTGTTACGGGTGTTAAACGAGATATTGGATTGCTGGTGAATGTAAAAGCAATCAAAGGTGATAGTGTGACGGTGATGGATATCTCTCTGGATAAAAATCGAGCAGCATTGGATAAATTGTTAGCACAAGGTGTCAATATACGTTATTTCGATCATCACTATGCAGGGGAAAATCTGCCCAGCCATCCCTGTTTGGAGGCATATATCGACACCTCACCCGAGATATGTACCAGTTTGTTGGTCAATGACTTTTTGGGCGGAAAGTTTTTGCCTTGGGCAGTGACCGCTGCTTTTGGGGATAATATGCATGTCAGTGCCAGAAAAGCAGCATCACGGCTCAATTATTCAGATTCACAATTGGATGCTTTGAGTGAACTCGGAACTTGCCTGAATTATAACGGCTATGGTTCGGTACTAAACGATCTTCATTTTACGCCGGTGGCGCTGTATTACAAAATGAAGCCTTATGCAGATCCTTTTGAGTTTATTCAGAATGAAGATGCTTATCAGATACTACGAAATGGCTATTATGATGATATGACGGCGGCGGTAAATATAAAACCGGAATTTGTAGATGAGCATGTGGCTCTGTATATCTTGCCCAAAGCAAAATGGTCTCGACGGGTGAGTGGGGTTTTTGGTAACCAATTATCGACCTCTGCACCTGAGCGAGCTCATGCGGTGTTAACAATATTACAGGATGGCGGATTTATGGTAAGTGTGCGTGCTCCTCAGTGTAATAAGGCTGGTGCAGATGAATTATGTCGCTCCTTTCCAACGGGAGGGGGGCGCAAGGGGGCTGCAGGGATCAATTTTCTGGCAGAATCAGATCTGGGTTTATTTATTCAACGTTTTCATCAGCAGTATCAGACATAAGCGAACCGTACCGACCTATGCTGTGAGTAACAATACAAATAACAATGAATTATATGTGATTTAAACCATCAAAACTGAATGGTTACATGGCTTGAGTCATATGTATTTTTTGCCGCTAAGGGGTAAGAAATCAAATCTTGTGTATTGTGTTCGTGCTGAAGGCTGTGGTGTAAATAACCATGTGCGAAGCATGTTATAGCCATAGAATAGTAGGGTGAAACAAGACAAGTTGCTTCTGTTAGGGGTATCATGGTCGTCTCGTGTTATCCAGGTCTAATTTCCAGACGTGTTTGAGGTTAAGTTGTGAATTTTCTCCCTATTTTTATGAACATCAAGGGCCAGCCTTGTTTAGTGGTCGGTGGTGGTGGTGTTGCGGTCCGCAAGGTCATGCTGTTATTGCGTGCGGGTGGTGAGCTTACAGTGGTTGCGCCTGAATTGTGTGATGAATTGAAGCGTAGTCAGCAGGCTGGCGACATCAGCTATATTCAACGCAATTTTGAACCAGCCGATATCGATGCTAAACACATTGTGATTGCCGCGACGGATAATGAACAGGTTAATGTGCAAGTTTCCACCTTGTGCAGGGCACGTGGTATTCCCGTTAACGTGGTCGATAACCCTAAGTTATGTGGCTTTATTATGCCTTCGATGATTGATCGCAGTCCGGTGCAAATTGCAATTTCAACTGGTGGCACGTCACCGGTATTGGCTCGTGTGTTGAGGGCGCGTCTGGAGACATTGATTCCTTCAGCCTATGGTAGGCTGGCTATGCTACTGGATGAGTTCAGGGGGCGTGTTAAAGCTCAGTTTGGTGCAAGTAATAACATTCGCCGGTTTTGGGAGCAGATCCTGCAAGGGCCGATTGCTGATATGGTGGTGGCTGGTAAGGACGGTGAGGCTCGTCAGATATTGGAAATGGCGCTGGAACAAGGTGAGGCACCGGACAATAAGGGTGAAGTTTATCTGGTTGGGGCCGGGCCGGGCGCCCCTGATCTGCTGACCTTTCGTGCTTTACGCCTGATGCAGCAGGCCGATGTGGTTGTTTATGATCGATTGGTGACAGCACCTATCCTGGACTTGGTGCGCCGTGATGCTGAGTTCATCTATGCTGGTAAGGAAAAGAATAAACACACTATTCCACAGGAAAATATTAATTCATTGCTTGTGCGTCTGGCCAATGAGGGTAAGAAGGTGCTGCGTCTGAAAGGTGGTGATCCGTTTATCTTTGGTCGCGGTGGTGAAGAGATCGAGACCCTAATGGCCGAGGGAGTGGGATTTCAGGTGGTGCCGGGGATTACCGCTGCCTCTGGTTGTGCCTCTTATGCGGGCATTCCCTTGACCCATCGTGATTATGTGCAGTCCTGTATCTTTGTCACAGGCCATTTGAAGGACAGTAGCATTAATCTCAACTGGTCAGTTCTGGCCCAGCCCAAGCAGACTGTGGTGTTTTATATGGGGTTGCATGGGGTGGTGCGGATCTGTCAGCAACTTATTGCGCACGGACTTGATAGTTCAACACCGGCGGCGCTGGTGGAACAGGGTACAACCCAGAATCAAAAGGTGCACATTGGTAATTTGGCGACTCTGCCCGGTCTGGTGGTACACGGGGATATCAAACCACCAACGCTGATTATTGTGGGTGAAGTCGTTAAGTTGCATGAAAAACTGGCCTGGTTTGAGCCGGCTGGGGAGCAGGTGGTTGAATATCCGAACCTGAAAAACATCAAGAACTAGGGATTATTTTGCTGCTGGTTACCTCCCGGCAGAACATAGAGATTCGTGTCTTCACTTAAAATGGGTATATCCTGTTTAGGTTGATTTTTGGATTGCATGAGGTAGTAGATCACCGGGATCAGCAGTAGGTTGACCAGCATTGAGGAAAGCAGACCACAGACCAGTACGATGGCAAGTGGTTGCAAGCATCTCGGCACCACTGCCGATGCCAAGAGCCAAGGGAGACATGCCGATAGCCGTGGTTAGGGTGGTCATCAAAATGGCGCGCAGGCGTGCAGCAGTAATGATGGCTTTAACCAGTTCAACTTCCTTCTCCCTTTCAATTTCGATCTGCTCAACCAGAATAATTGCATTGTTCACTACAATCCCGGCCAGCATGATCAGGCCCAGCCAGACCGGCATGGAGAGGGTGATGTTGAATGCCAACAAGCCGGCAGTTACCCCGATTAGAGCGAAGGGTACCCCCAACATGATCACCAGCGGGTTACGCAGTGATTCGTATTGCACGGACATCACCACAAATACCAAGAACAGGGCCAGTAAGATACGGCCCATCTTTTGGCCTTTATTGAGCATATCCAGTGTGCTGCCGTCATACAGGATATAACGCTCAGGCAGTTTTAAATTTACCAGTCGTTGTTCGACTATTTTCATGACCTCGCTCAGGGTGGCGCCTTCATCCAGGCTGGCCATGATATCCACAATCCTGCGTTGCTTATCGTGTTTGATGTTGGCTGGACTCAGGACTCTCTTGACAATGGTGACATCGCGCAGGTGTATGGCCTGTGTTTGGTGCAGACCGATAAAGGTGTTGTTGAGGGATTCCAGGCTCGCGGCTTGGTGACGAGGCAGGCGTAGCCGGATATCGTATTGACGATCCTCGTCAATAAATTCCGAGACCACGATGCCTTCAAGGGCGACCTGCAAGACTATGCTGATATCATTCACACGCATGCCCAGATTTGCTGCACGGGTATGGTCGATAACAATATTAATCTCTTCTCTGGTGTCTTCATAGGAATGGGGCAGATTGTGAAGGCCGGATATACCCTGTAATCGGTCGACGAGTTGATCCCCTATCAGAGCAAGTTGGGGCAAATTCGGTCCTTGTACCCGGATGCTGATGTCATCATCGCCGGCACTGGTTTTGAGGCCTCTGACGCCCTTGATGTGCAGGCGTACCTGGAAACCTACTAGCTGCATATTTTTAATGGTTTTGTTCATTTCCTTGACCCAAGCGGTACTACCACTACCCGCTTTTAATTGCACTTGCATACTACTGTTGTTGCTGGACTAATATTGAGATCGACCAAAGATGCACCCACCGATGGTGGAAAATACCGTGTCTACATTTGCTTGTTTCTGAAATAGGGCTTCCAGTTTGCGTATGGTCTGATTCATTTCGCTTAGTTGCAGGCCAGGGTCACCGATGACATTAACCATGACTTCACCTTCACCCATTTGCGGCAAAAAGTTCTATTTGCCAAACAGGAAGACCGGCAGACAAAGAAACAGGGCAGGTAGGATGATCATCAACAGGCGCTAGGGGTGTTGTGATTGTTTTTGCATGAAGCCGCTGTAGTGGTTCTGCAACTGGGTAATGTTTGAATCGATGCTGTTACGGATCTTTGTCTCAAAGGGGTGAGGTTTGGTATTTTTATCTGTGATACGTGCGCCAAGGGTGAGGACCAGGCTAATGGCCACCAGCAGGGAGGCAACGATGGCTGCGGTGAGGGTAAAGATCAATTTCGAAAATAATAAACCGGTCAGGCCTGAATGGCACTTACTTAAGCCTAAGCATTTGAAATAAAAAAGAAAAGGCGATCTCCAGTGATACACTAATTGCGACAAAACAAAAAAGCAATCACCGGAGTCCAACCTTAATGTCCATTAATAACAAAATTGCACAACATGAACAACAGCGAATTCACGATCATGTACAAAATAGCAATGCTTTGAGCTTCTTTAATTTACTGACGGGGTCAGAAATGTTGAATACAGTTGAAGCATTGTTGCCAGAACATCGAGAGAGAGCGTTTCCACCCACAGAGACGTTATCAATGTTTTTAGCGTAAGCGCTCAATCAAGATCGTTCTTGTCAGAAGGCGGTTAATGATGCGGCAATCAGAAGGCTTGTCGGGGGGTTCTCGCTTTGTAGCACGCAGACCGGCGGTTATTGCCGGGCGAGACAGCGCTCACCGCTAACAATGGTGTCTTCGTCGGCTCGTCAAACAGGCTACCTCATTGATAGTCAAGTCCCTGAACAATGGCGTTGGCAAGGCAAGCCCGTTCGCCTCATTGATGGCACGACAATAAGCATGCCAGACACCTTGGAAAATCAAACAGCCTATCACCCAACTCAATGGACAAAAAGCAGGACTCGGTTTCCCGATATGCCGTCTTGTGGGCGTGATCTGCTTGTCCAGCGGCGTGCTGCTTGACGCGGCAATAGGTCAATGCAAAGGCAAGGAGGCAAGCGAACAAGATTTGCTTCGAGGCATGCGGGATACATTTAAGGCAGGAGATCTCGTATTGGGTGATGCCTTTTTCGGTAGCTATTTTTTGTTGGCATCGTTGCTTGAAAAGGGTGTTGATGCTGTATTTGAACAAATGGGCGGGCGTAAGCGAACAATAGACTTTCGTAAAGGTAAACGTCTTGGCGCAAAGGAGCATCTGGTGGAACGGCTTAAACCGAAGCGCAAACCGAATTGGATGACGCAAGCACAATATGATTTGTCCCCGGACTCACTTATCATCCGTGAACTGAAGACTGGCGGCAAGGTGATCATTACCACGTTATTGCCAGCAAAAAAGACTTCAAAAAAACAACTTAAAGCGCTATATAAAGACCGCTGGCACGTCGAGTTGGATCTACGCAATATAAAGACCACATTAGGGATGGATACGTTGAGTTGTAAAACGCCACAGATGATTGAGAAGGAAATCTGGATTTATATATTGGCGTACAACCTCATTTGATTATTGATGGCACAAGCGGCAATGCTCAGTGACGTATTACCCAGACAGTTAAGCTTTAAGCCTACAGTGCAGTTATGGTTAGCCTGAAGTCAACAAATTTATGCTGTAGACATAGAGAGTGACCAAATGCTCCTGTTCATCCTAATTGCACAGGTGACAGTCGGAAATCGCGCTGGTCGCATAGAACCGCGAGCGGTCAAGAGAAGGCCCAAGCCCTTTCCTTTGTTAATGAAACCACGAGAAGAAGTGCGACAGGATATTAGAATTCATGGGCATCCTAAGAAGCTTAAGTGTAGTAGCCATATTTGTAGTAGTGTCATTACCAAGGGAAACTGGCGAACTAATTACCAAGGGACTTTGTCACAGTACCCTATCAGTGTATTTCTAGACTGGCAACGAATAGATTATCTCTGCGCTACCTCTAGCGGTAATTTAGATAGCTGAACTCTCAGCGCACTGGTATTCATATTCTCTCGCAACCACACGTATCTCACGCCATTAGGACTTAACTCAATTTGATAGTTGGCCTTGAGCTGGGCAGAGATCTGAACCTGCCCCAGATGAGGATTTTCAAGTGAGAACGCAATCACCACGTCTTCAATTTCTTTGTTAGTACGATTTTTATGATGATGATCTTGGCGAAACGTGCGCTTCAGAGCCTGAGGGCCTTTTTCTTTTAATAGCCTGCGATTCCTGTATATTGTTTCGCGGGAGCAACCACTAATGCGAGCCGCTTCAGTCACATTTTGAAGCTTTTCAGCAAGTTCTAAGGCATCGATTTTCTTCTGTATTTCCAGATCCACCATCGAGGGTTTGGTCGGCTCAATGACGTCTGATACTGCCAGATATCTACCGGCAAAATAGGCGATAAAACCATCGTCACGACACGTTCTGATTTCAATTTTTTGTTTAGCGATAGAATATTTGAGCGGTGACTCGATAAGATAAAACTTATTGCCATAACTAAATGTGTGGTCATTCCGAATTTTGCGATATTCTTTTAGAACACAGACATCATCCAAGTTGATATGCTCAGGAACGGTTGTAAATTCAGAGATGTCATTTCGAGACATGACTTCGACGTGATTGTGCCAAAACGTCGGGATAAAAATATCCTAAAGGTAGCGATTAGCGCCATCCATATCTTTGACCTTATTAAGTCTTAGTTCAGGAATTAGCCTGTCCTGGAAGGTGTCAAATGAACGTTCGATTCTCCCTTTTCCTTGCGGCGAATTAGCAAATATGATTTCGATGCCTAGCTCGTTACAGGCTCGTTGCATTTGAGAGAAGTTACACTGTTTAGGCCCACCAAATATGCCCGCTCTATCCACGTAGAGCGCTTTAAACAGACCTTTTTTGTCAATGTAATCACGCAGAACCTTCAAGCATCCAAGAGTTGTCTCAGACTTAAAAAACTCTGCGTGTACTTCGCTTGTCGCATCATCAATAATCGCTATCAGGCAGGATTTTTTATCACCAAACCAGCGATGCGGGCTACCGTCCATTTGTAGTAGCAAGCCAGGTGATGCCATTCTTTCTCTTCTTTTTCTGGCTTGTGATCGTCTTCGTTTGGCCCGTTTAACATGATGGATCTCATGAGCCCAGCTTCTTAGTGTTTCTCGTTTGACTTGAATTTTCTCATTAACGTCTAACAGCTCCCTGAGGTGGGCAAGATTCACATCGAAATACTTTTCTTTGATAAGTACCTGCACAGCCCGTTTAACAGCATCAGATATCTTGTTGACGGGAGATTTCCCACTGTTTTGATGAACAACGAATTGAATCCCGATTTTTTGATATTTCTGAAGGTATCGTTCAATGGTTCTGCTAGATTTATTAAGTAACTTGGCGGCATTAACAATACTCATTTTACCTTCTGCAACTTTAGCAATAATGTCAACGGTGAGTTGAGCCTTGGAATCCATAATAATCATCCTTTGCGTTCCCAAAATATTCAGTGTGAAATATTTAGAGAATCACTGATTAAGTCGATCCGTCAATTTCCCTTGGTCATTAAATGCGACAAAATCGCTTGGTAGTTAAGGCACGACAAAGTCGCTTGGTGTTAACATTGTGAGTTGTAGTAGCTCAGACTCGATCTGACAGTTACCCATTTTGGAGGGTGTCTGTTAGTTTAGATTTGAGCTAGATTTTTTTCCACCCAAATCGATTTACCATCAAGCAATGTTTCCAGTGGTGTGCGTCCACAGCACTTCTTGCCTTGATGTGTTCGGTCATTGTTATAGTATTCCATCCATTCGTCCAGATCTTTTTGTAATTCCTCCATCGTTGAGTAAAGTTTTTTCCTAAATGTGATTTGATAAAATTCATTCAGAATCGTTTTATGAAACCGTTCGCAGATCCCATTGGTTTGCGGTGACATGGCTTTTGTTTTGGTATGATCAATATCGTTAATCGCCAGGTAGAGTTGATAGTCATGCTGCTCAACACGGCCACAATACTCTGTACCTCGGTCAGTTAAGATTCGTAGCATAGGTAGGCCATGTTGTTCAAAGTAAGGTAAGACCTTGTCATTGAGTACGTCAGCCGCTGTGATGGGGGTTTTGGTGGTATAGAGCTTAGCAAAGGCCACTTTGCTGTAGGTGTCGACAAAGGTCTGTTGGTAGATACGACCAACCCCCTTCAAATTACCGACATAAAATGTATCTTGGGAGCCAAGATAACCGGGGTGGGCTGTTTCAATCTCGCCACAGGCTTCATCATCATGCTTTTTCTTTTCCAGAGCGGCAACCTGAGCATCACTGAGAATAATACCGTCATTGGCCACTTTCTCTTCAAGAGCCTTTAGGCGTTTTTTGAAGTTTTCCAAATTATGGCGTAACCAGATTGAGCGCACCCCACTGCCAGAAACAAAGACACCTATCTTGCGGAGTTCATTGCTGGTGCGATGTTGCCCATGTGCCGGTTGTTCAACGGCATGGTGTCGCACGGCTTGTTCTGTGGCCTCATCAACACGGTTCTTAATATTGGGCATTCTGCGACTTTTATTGATGAGGGAATCAATATCACCCGTTTCAACTAGCTCTTGGTAGCGATAGAAGGTATCTCGTGATACCCCCATTACTTTGCAGGCCTTCGATACGTTTCCTAGTTCTTCCGCTAAATTGAGTAAACCGGCTTTGTGTTTGATTATGGGATTGTTAGTATGGATCATTGAGAGTTACCTTTTGTTGTTTTGATTTAAAGATTCGATACCTTTATCAAAACGGGTAACTCTCACTTTTGCAAGTGATGTG
>JAFLJQ010000052.1 GCA_022712915.1 Gammaproteobacteria bacterium
GACAACGTTTTATGCGGGGGTCGGCTATAGTATTAAAATGCGACATAAAATCACTCATGGGTCTGATCTCCTTGGTTCGTTTAGGGGATCTGATCATCTATTTGTGATTTAGTTCAATTTATAATGATCTTGCCCTGGAGGTAATAATAACCTTATTTAAAATATCAGAAATAGTGTGTTTGGCTTAGTAACTAAGCTGTTCGGCTTGTTTTTCACGGGTCATCAAAAACTCAACAATATCGTCACTACGCTGGTTGCACAGCACGTGATGTACCGTGGCCAAAGGTCGCTGGTTGGCAACTGGATCGCTCTTGGGGCGTTCGATGGAAAGGATTTCCAGAGTGTCCGGGGTAGATTGAAAGGCAAAATAACTGGCGGAATCCTCGATTCCTTCAAGGACATTTTGCATGATCATTTCAAGTGCTTTGCCACCCTTGATCGGAATTTTGTGATACTTTTTTTTCATAGTCATATTCCTGCTTCGGAACAACTAGCGTCCGGGAGGTCGTATACTTGACCCCGGCACACAAGAAAATTGTAGTTTCCAATATGGCTATTTGAATTGTGAAGGAATATGCGGTTTGATGGCCTGTAACATGGCCTTGAAGACCCGGGGTGGCGCGGCCACGATATTGCCCGTTTCCATGTGAGTGAAGCCGCCGTTCAGATCACTGACCAGCCCACCAGCTTCTTGTATAAGTAACACTCCGGCTGCCATATCCCACTGGTTGAGGCCGAACTCCCAGAAACCATCCAGACGACCAGCCGCGACATAGGCCAGATCCAGTGCCGCAGATCCAGGACGGCGAATGCCGGCTGTGCCCGGTATGAGGGCCTTCATCATATTCAGGTATGCATCGAGGTAAGGCAGGTTATCTCGGAAAGGGATACCGGTGCCGAGTAAGGCACCATTCAGGCTTTTACGATCAGTTACTCGGATACGCCTGCCATTGAGTTGGGCTCCTCCCCCTTTGCTGGCGGTGAACATTTCTTGACGCATGGGATCATATACCACAGCCTGATCGAGGCGGCCCTTGTGACGCAGGGCAATCGAGACGGCATACTGTGGGAAGCCGTGTATGAAATTGGTGGTACCATCCAGCGGGTCAATGATCCATTCATAATCATCCCCAGCGTGGTGGCCACTTTCTTCGGCTAAAATGGCGTGATTAGGATAGGCCTTGCGGAGGGTATAGATGATTGTTTCTTCCGCCTTTCGGTCGACTTCGCTGACAAAGTCATTATCGGCTTTGTTTTCAATGGTCAACTGATCAATTTGATCAGATGAACGGGCAATAATATCACCAGCGCTGCGGGCGGCGCGCATGGCAATGTTGAGCATCGGATGCACGGTGTTTCCTTCTCGAATTAGTTTAAAAATCAGGGGAAAATCAAGGAATCGTATTCTAACGATAATTTGCCGCCATGGCGAACCTCTTTTCCAGTATCATACAAGGTTTGTAGTAATTGGTTTATGAATTAATGGCAGTCAATTTCCAAAATATCCGTATAGTACTAGTACAGACCAGTCACCCTGGCAATATCGGCTCAGCCGCCCGGGCCATGAAAAATATGTGCCTGGAGAATCTGTATCTGGTTGCACCGAAGTATTTTCCTGATCCGAGCGGCAAATCAAAGGCCATGGCGGCTGGGGCGGATGACATCCTGGCTAAAGCTCAAATCTTTGAAACTCTGGATGATGCCCTGGCTGGTTGCGCCTATGTCGTGGGAGCCAGTGCCCGCTTACGCTCAATTCCATGGCCTGTGATTGACCCGCGTGAGTGCGTTCTGCAATTAACAGATATTGCCCAAACCGATCAGGTGGCGTTGGTGTTTGGTCGAGAGGATCGAGGTCTCACCAATGAAGAACTAGAGCGCTGTAACGCCCTGGTGCATATCCCCGGCAATTCAGATTACATGTCACTAAATATATCGGCTGCCGTGCAGGTATTGGCCTATGAAATTCACATGTTGTCATATCTGCAGGGAGACAAGCCTGACAGATTGGTCGAGTTTTATGATCATCCTCGTGCTACAGCGGATGAAGTTGAGGGTTTGTATGATCATTTTGAGTCGGCTTTAACTACAATGGGCTTTCATGACCCAGACAACCCACGCCAGCTAATGCGTCGCATACGCAGACTGTTTAATCGGGTTGGACTTGATAAAATGGAGCTCAATATCCTGCGTGGTATTCTGACGGCCGCAGAAAAAGGCAAAGGTATAAAATCCAACAAGGCTTAACAATAAAAAAATGTTTGGACGAATAAAAGAAGATCTTAATTGCGTGTTCGACCGTGACCCGGCAGCGCGCAATCGTTTTGAAGTATTGACAACCTATCCAGGGGTGCATGCTGTTGTTTTGCATCGGATCAGTCATTGCTACTGGAATTGGGGTCTGAAGTGGTTGGCCCGCTTTACCTCTGCTATTGCTCGTTGGTTCACTGGTATTGAAATTCATCCTGGCGCTAAAATTGGGCGGCGTTTTTTTATTGATCATGGTATGGGTGTGGTTATCGGTGAAACGGCCGAGATTGGTGATGATGTGACGCTTTATCATGGTGTGACCCTTGGGGGAACCTCCTGGCATAAGGGTAAGCGCCATCCGACTCTGGATAATGATGTGGTGGTGGGTGCAGGAGCCAAGGTGTTGGGCCCCATTACGGTAGGTGAGGGAGCCAGGATCGGTTCTAATGCGGTGGTTGTTAAGGATGTGCCTGTGGGTACGACGGTGGTGGGTATTCCTGGTCGGGTTGCCGAGTCTGTCAAGGATAATGATTCAGAGCACCATAAACGACGTAAAGCCTTTGCCGCCAAGATCGGTTTTGATGCCTACGGCACGTCACAGGAAATGCCCGATCCGGTGGCCAATGCTATCGATTGTATGCTTGATCATATTCACGTCATGGACAGTCAGATGGATAATATGTGTCAGGCACTGCAAAAATTGGGTATGGAGCTGCCGGATCTGGAATTGCCCGACTTGGGGCCGTGTGAAATAAACACAGAAACAGAAAAGGCTAAATCTGGTAAGGGTTCAGCCGACTAAACTATAGGGTTTTATTGGGAGTGATTATACTTGACTAAAATACTCAGTTAAGTATACTGGTTACTATGAGTAAGTGATATCGTACCTAAACAGGCAGGATAAGACAATGAGGTTAACAACCAAAGGCCGCTATGCGGTAACCGCCATGCTCGACTTGGCACTGCATTATGATGATGGCCCTATTACGCTCGCAGATATTTCTCAACGCCAGGGTATTTCCCTTTCCTACCTGGAGCAATTATTTTCACGGTTGCGCAAGCAGGGACTGGTTAACAGTACTCGTGGTCCCGGTGGTGGTTACCGCCTGAGTCGTGTGGCAAATGAGCTTGCTATAGCGGATGTTATTACGGCTGTTGATGAGAAAGTGGAAACCACACGTTGTGGTGGCCTGGCAAATTGTCAGGATGAACATCAGTGTTTGACTCATGACTTATGGACTGAGTTAAGCAGCCAGATCCATGATTTCCTGAGCGGCATTAGTCTGGGTGATTTGGTTGCACGTGATGGTGTACGTGAAGTTTCAGATCGTCAGCACCGTCAACAGGATGGTCAGGCAGTAGAATTTTCAACTTTAAAACCTGAAGCTGTAAATTAATAAGATTTTTTGCTCTAAGGGTCTTTTCAGATTTACCCATTTTAGATACGAGCGTCCGTTCGTGGGCGGTTAAAATAAAGCGAGTTGTTGGAGAAAACAAGGGCATGAAAACGCCGATCTATTTTGATTATTCTGCCACCACCCCGGTTGACCCTCGGGTAGCTAAAACAATGTGTGATTGTCTTACGCTGGAAGGAACCTTTGGTAACCCAGCCTCTCGTTCTCATCAGTATGGTTGGGATGCAGAAAAACTTGTTGATGAAGCCCGCAAGAATGT
Source organism: Gammaproteobacteria bacterium (assembly GCA_022712915.1). GTDB lineage: Bacteria > Pseudomonadota > Gammaproteobacteria > UBA6429 > Thiohalophilaceae > JAHEDB01. The sequence goes on from JAFLJQ010000052.1 coordinate 3,922, forward strand.
TGCTGCCCTGATCAATGCCGATCCAAAAGAAATTGTTTTTACTTCAGGCGCTACCGAATCAGACAATTTGGCCATCAAAGGGGTGGCTCACTTCTATCATAAGAAGGGTAAACATATTATTACCTGCAAGACGGAGCACAAGGCTGTGCTTGATACTTGCCGTCATCTGGAACGGGAAGGTTATGAAGTCACTTATCTTGACCCCGAGCCTAATGGCTTAATCGATTTGAAAAAACTGGAAGCCGCCATGCGCGATGACACCATTCTGGTTTCCATTATGCACGTTAATAATGAAATCGGTGTGATTCAGGATATTGAGGCGATTGGCGAACTGACCCGGTCGCGTAAGATCTTATTTCACGTTGATGCGGCACAGAGTGCGGGTAAGGTTCTTATTGATCTGAAAAAATACAAGGTTGATCTGATGTCCTTCTCGGCACATAAAATCTATGGTCCAAAAGGCAGTGGAGCACTGTATGTTCGCCGTAAGCCGCGTGTCCGTCTGGAAGCGCAGATGCACGGTGGTGGCCATGAACGCGGTATGCGTTCTGGTACTCTGGCAGTGCATCAAATTGTCGGTATAGGTGAGGCCTTTCGTATAGCCAAAGAAGAAATGGCGACCGAAAATGAAGGTATTCGTATCTTGCGTGATCGTTTGTTGAATGGTCTTAAGGATATTGAAGAAGTCTATATCAACGGTGATATGGATCAGCGTATACCGCATAACCTGAATATCAGTTTTAATTTTGTTGAAGGCGAATCCTTGATGATGGCTCTAAAAGATCTGGCCGTCTCCTCAGGTTCTGCCTGTACCTCGGCTAGCCTGGAACCATCTTATGTGCTGCGCGCACTGGGGCGCAGCGATGAATTGGCTCACAGTTCGATTCGTTTTACCCTGGGACGTTTTAGTACTGAGCAAGAGATCGATTTTGCGATTGCGCAGATTAGTAAAAATATTGATAAGTTACGTGAACTATCGCCCCTCTGGGAAATGTACAAGGATGGTATTGATCTGAGTTCTATCGAATGGGCGGCGCATTAAGGCCTGTTTTAAGATAAAATAAACCACATACCAATAAGTTGAGGTAAGCAGCCATGGCATACAGTAATAAAGTCATTGAACATTACGAGAATCCTCGCAATGTCGGCAGTATGGACAAAGATGATTTGAATGTTGGTACGGGCATGGTCGGTGCGCCAGCCTGCGGTGATGTCATGCGTCTGCAAATCAAGGTGAATGAGGATGGTGTGATTGAAGATGCCAAGTTTAAAACATATGGTTGTGGTTCTGCCATTGCTTCAAGCTCATTGCTAACAGAATGGGTTAAGGGTAAAACGCTGGATGAAGCCTCTGAGATTAAGAACTCTGAAATTGCGGCAGAACTTGAGTTACCTCCAGTAAAAATTCACTGTTCGGTACTGGCCGAAGACGCCATCAAGGCAGCCATTGATGATTTTAAGAATAAAAGTCAGGGGCAGAAAAAGAGTGCCTGAGTTAGTATAGGTTATTAGTAGTATGGCCATTACCGTAACAGAAAGTGCTGCGACGCACGTTAAGAAATTTCTTGCCAATCGAGGTAAGGGAGCAGGTTTGCGTTTAGGCGTGAAAACAACGGGTTGTTCGGGCATGGCCTATATCATGGAATTTGCCGATGATATTGAAGATACCGATCAGGTATTTGAATCCAACGGTGTTAAAATTATCATCGATACTAAGAGTCTGGTCTACCTGGATGGTACTGAACTGGATTTTGCCAAAGAGGGATTGAATGAGGGATTTAAGTTTAATAATCCCAACGTCAAAGATACCTGTGGCTGCGGTGAAAGTTTTAACGTCTAGAGTGCTCTGTTCTCGCAAAAAAATTACTATTTTTAGAAATATTCTTAAAGCAGGGCTAGTATGAATTCCGCAACGCAGAATCATTTCGAGTTGTTTGGTCTGCACGTCTCATATGAAGTCGATCAATCAAAATTGGCCAAGCACTATCGTGATCTACAATGTGCTGTTCATCCAGATAAATTTGCCAATGCCTCAGATCAGGAACGTCGTCTTTCTGTGCAACGCGCCGCTCAGATTAATGAGGCTTTTCAAAGTTTAAAATCACCTATTCGTCGGGCGCGTTACATGCTGGAAATGCGCGGCGTAGAATTTAATGAGCAAGGTGGAGCTGCCGTTGATCCTGTTTTCCTGATGGAGCAAATGGCGTTACATGAAACCCTGGCTGAAATTCCGAAAACGCAAGACGGCTTGATAAAACTCAATAAGCTACAAGACAATATTCAAAACAGGGTCAAACAATTAACCCTTGAACTGATTGAATTGTTTAAAGACCATTCTGATGAAGCTATGGCAAAGGCTAAAGCAAATATGCAAAAATTACAGTTCATGGAAAAGTTGCAACAGGAAACCGAAAATGTCGAAGAAGACATTGTCGATACCCTATAAAGACATGCCTCAATAACAAATTAGCGGAATACCTATAAATGGCCTTATTACAAATCAACGAACCCGGTCAATCCGCCCAACCTCATCAATACCGCTTGGCGGCAGGGATTGACCTCGGCACCACTAATTCGCTGGTGGCGACAGTTCGCAGTGGTTTGGCTGAAACCTTGCCAGATCAACAGGGCCAGCATTTATTGCCGTCGGTTGTCCGTTATCTGAAACCCGGTGACATAGTGGTTGGTGAAACGGCCCGTGAAGCCGCACCGACCGATCCTTTTAATACCATCGCTTCGGTGAAACGATTTATGGGGCGTGGCGTTGGGGATATCAAACACCTCGGCGGCAAGCTGCCGTATGAGTTTGTTAAAACCGATTCCTCTGTACCACGAATTCGTACAGTGGGGGGAGATGTCAGTTCGGTCGAAGTCTCAGCGGAGATACTCAAGACCCTTAAGCAGCGTGCCGAGTCGAGTATGGGGGGCGAACTGAGTGGGGTGGTGATTACTGTACCGGCGTATTTTGATGACGCCCAACGTCAGGCCACCAAAGATGCGGGTAAACTGGCAGGCTTGAATGTACTGCGATTGTTGAATGAACCCACTGCTGCTGCTGTCGCTTACGGTCTGGATCAAAAGAGTGAGGGCGTGATCGCCGTGTATGATCTGGGTGGAGGCACTTTTGATATCTCCATCATGCGTTTGCACAAAGGGGTCTTTGAAGTGATGGCCACGGCGGGTGATAGTGCTCTGGGCGGGGATGATTTTGATCAGGCTATTGCCGAATGGATCATGCAACAGGCCGGGATCAGTCATGATGCCAGTCATGCTGACCTACGTCAGTTGATGTACACCGCACGAGATGCCAAAGAGGCCTTGAGCGAGCAGGACAGTATAGAGATAAGTGTTGATCTTGATAGCGATATACACTGGCAAGGCAAGCTGACTCGTGAACAGTTTCAAGTTTTGGTTGACCCATTGATTCAGAAAACCTTATTACCGTGTCGCCGTACCCTGCGTGATGCCGGCATCAGTATCGATGACATTCAAGAAGTCGTCATGGTTGGTGGTTCGACCCGCATGCTGCGAGTACGTGAAAAAGTCGGTGAATTTTTTGCTCAGCAACCTTTGGTTAATATTGATCCCGATAAGGTTGTTGCCGTCGGTGCGGCTATTCAAGCCGATGTATTGGCCGGCAATAAATCTGAAAATGAACTCCTGTTATTGGATGTGACGCCACTGTCACTGGGGCTTGAGACCATGGGTGGCCTGGTTGAAAAGGTCATACCCCGTAACACGACTCTTCCCGTGGCTCGCGCACAGGACTTCACCACATTTAAAGATGGTCAGACCGCCATGTCGATCCATGCCCTGCAAGGTGAACGGGAACTGGTGAGTGATTGCCGTTCCCTGGGGCGTTTTACCTTGCACGGTATTCCCCCCATGGTCGCGGGTGCAGCACGTATTCGCGTCACCTTCCAGGTCGATGCCGATGGTTTGTTAACGGTGACGGCCAAGGAAGAGACCACAGGAACCACTAGCGGCATTGAAGTAAAGCCTTCTTATGGTCTGACAGATAACGAGATCGAAACCATGCTGCGTGATTCCATGACTTATGCTGAAGAAGATGTCAGCGCCCGTATGTTGCGTGAACAACGGGTTGAGGCGGATCGTGTGTTAGATGCCCTTAACGCGGCACTGACTCAAGATGCAAAACTGTTATCAAAAGAAGAACATCATAGCATCGATGTTGCCATGCAAAAGTTGAAAACAGCGCGTGATGGCAGTGACCCTCGTGCCATTAAAAAGATGATTGATGAAGCCGATCAGGCCAGTAGCGAGTTTGCTGCGCGCCGTATGGATCAGAGTATCAAACAGGCTCTCACGGGTCACACCCTTGATGAATTTGAATCAGGCATAAAATAAACATTATGACCAAAATTATATTTTTACCCAATGAAGATCATTGCCCTGACGGTGCCGTCATCAAAGTTGAACCCGGTGTCTCACTATGTGATGCCGCCCAACAAAATGGTATTGAAATTGAACACGCCTGTGAAAAATCCTGTGCCTGTACGACATGTCATGTCTACGTGCGTGAAGGTTTCGATTCCCTTAAAGAATCCACTGAAGACGAAGATGATTTACTCGACAAGGCCTGGGGACTTGAACCCGATTCACGCCTCAGTTGTCAGGCGATAGTGGGTAAAGAAGATCTGGTGGTGGAAATACCGAAATATACGATTAATATGGTGTCAGAGGTAAAATAATTATATAAATTAATAAGTTAAGATGTGGTGTGCTTCGGGAGTCCTTTTTTGAAGTAGTAGTTTCCCTTTTTGAATTTCGTTTGTTCTAGTACCATATACTCAAACATTGAATGCATCGGAGAGATGATTATGGTTGATATAGCGACTATTGGCGCTGCGCTGACTAGTATCAAGATTGCAACAGAAATAGCTAAAGCACTTAAGAATAGCGGTGTCACTCTTGAGAAGGCAGAACAAAAATTGCAACTAGCAGAATTGATCTGTGCTTTAGCTGATGTAAAAGTTGAAGTTGCTGGGATGCAAAATTTAGTTTTAGAAAAAGATGAGCAAATTACCAAACTTAAAAAAAAATTAAATAAAGAAATAAATGTAGAATATGAAGAACCATATTATTGGGTAGTGGAGGATGGTCAAAAAGGTGGGCCATTTTGCCAAGTGTGTTATGACAAGGGTGATAAGTTTATTCGAATTAATATTCCCAAGAAAGATATGGCTCGTTGCAAAGTCTGCAAACATTACTTTTCAATACAAAATGTCACAAATGGAATAATGGCTAGAAGGCAAGTATCAACATACGATATTGATTAAGTATTGAGTATCTTTAACTGATTGATTTTATTGAATTGCAATGTGTTAAAGTATACCGACTATTAATATGGTGTCGGAAACACATTAAACAATTTTTTAGAGCCAAGTTGCCAGTAATATCTTTAGCCTAGTTTATCGGACTTTTTATTGTTGCGAGTTGAACGAGAAGATATATACATTTTTGTCTCCATGCTGAAACTCCCAATTAAATTAATTCGACAATTAACCAGAGACCTATCCAGAAAAGTTAACTTATTGTTATTTGTCACTTATCTATGAATTATTAAAATAGGTGTTCGGGTAAATACTATTATTTGTTCATTGCTTGAGGTTTATTGTAAATAATATGATTAGACTCGGAAAAAAGGATATGAGAAGATTTAATTCTAAAAAAATTCATTTTAAAGGAATATTAATGATTAAGCCTATCTTTTTAAATCTTAAGAATAATTATCAAACAAACTCTAATCAGATTCATAAATGTAATATGGTTTTTCCTAATACTTGTGCTATTAGAATGAGTGAAGCTTTATTGAAAACTGATCCAATGTTTGCTCAAATGTTTAAAATGTCTGTGAATAAACGATGTCCACATGATTATATACGTGGTGCACAAGATCCGGCTTCGTTTCTTGCTAGGAAGGATGTATACGGCATACGTGATTATGGCTGGAATGGTAATGATGATGGAACACCACCCAAAGGTGTGAAAGGAAAACGTGGAATTGTTTGCTATATGGATATACCTGAGTTTTCAGGTCAAGGTCATATTGACTTATGGGATGGTGATTATCCAGTTGGAAATGAATGTTGGGATGCTAAAACTATATGGATGTGGGTCTTAAAATGAAAATAATATTTCCTTTTTTTTTAATAATTTTTACTTTTAATGTTAATGCTGAAACTTTAAAAATATTTAATTTAGAAATGAAATTGATTGACGATTGTAAAATTGAATATCAAAAATCAGATGAAATAAAAGTTATTGATCTTAAGTTTAAAAATATGGGTGTTTGTGAAATTTCAACATTTCCCAATACTAATGTTCCAAAACTTGTATATGTAAATGGAATGTACGTTTTTATTGTTGAATCAATGAAATATAGTAAAAATTTATGTCGTGCTCAATATAAAGGTATTGGTGTTAGTCGTAACAATCTACCTGTGATATCAATTCTTAGACGAACGGGTACATGTGGTTCAGATAAAGAAATACATGAATATGAATATTTAGTTAACAGAATGAAAAAAGATAAAAATTAATTAGTTATGGATAAGAATGTTAAAGAATTAATTTACTATACTAAACTGTCGGCACTATTATCAGTTTGTTATGCTGTTCAATAATTGATTTATTGAACTCATAGATACCATCTCCCTCCATCAAACACAAGTCACTAAATGAAGACTTGTTGTTGATACGGTTGCTGGTGTTTAAGAACACCAAAACAGATATGTACAAGTTTACGCATAGCGGCACATAGGGCATTCATTTTCATTTTGCCTTTTTTGAGTAAGCGTTCATATTGTATTTTAATATCGGGGTTGTATTTTGTTGATACAACAGCGGCCATATACAGCTTTGCTCTTATTTTACTATCGCCTGCTTTGGATAAACGTGGCTTTCCTCACACAGAACTACCTGATTCATTTTGAACGGGCACAAGGCCAAGATAAGCAGCACATTGTGGCGCAGATTCAAAAGCACGATTGTGAAGAACTGCCAACATCAAACGTGAAACAACTGGCCCTACACCTGGAATGCTTTCCAATAGTTTCCGATCTTGTTTTAGATTGGGATTTTGATCAATATGCTGATTAATCAAATCTTCCATTGGATAGGGTGGGGTTAAATTGACGCTTACGGGTGAAAAGTGCATTATTAGAGGTGCCCTTTAATTATAAATAACACTTATCCATTTACTTTTGTTTATGTACGGCCTCAATAAATCGACTCGCCCCATTAAAGGCGTTATTTCGTTTATTTCTGAATCGTTCTCTGGCTTTGTTATTGAGGTCGAATCTACCTTCATAGGTTTTGTCTGGCAATGATACTTTGACAACAACATCTTTTGACTTGAGTAATGATTGAATTAAGGACAGACTTCCAATATATCGAATCTGAAGATCATACTCTTTAATAATAACAATATTTTTCTCACTTACGGCAACGGCCTGTTCTGATTTTTTTAAAACAATCCTTTCATTACCGTTTTTAATTAACAAGTCGCCTATGTTAGATTTTATATTCTCATATTCAATCACCCCGCCAACCGGAATATTAATAATAATATAGGCCTCGTCCTTCATTTTCGTTTCCCAATAAAAACCGAGTCGAAAGATACTTACCGAGTTATCAGGATCGAATAATGAAACGGGCTTAAGATTGATCGTTTTTGACTTATCGTACATCGATTTTTCGATTTTCAAATAGCCAGGCGCACCGCGGTGATAAGAAGCCTCGTCAAACATACTACAACCCGTAACAAATAAAACGGCCATCAATAATACTTTTTTCATATTTTCTCTTCCATCGACTGTAAAACTAGAAAAAATTTATATTCTAAATTATCCACCTTACCACCCCGGACACCCATTCTAAAATAATATATTAACTTATTGATATGTAAGTGTTTTACTGAGATTATTTAGGTGGGTAGCTGGCTAATACATCCAGGAAAATTTTACCACGAACTCTTGAAGGTTTAAAAAAAATTTTGGTTAACACAAACAGGACATCCATCCTAAGAAATAAAAAAACATATCACTTTTTAGTTTACTTAAGATCTGATGGCTTGTTGTAGCTGTGCGATAAATTGCTCAGGTGTAATGTGACTGATTCGGTTAATTATTTTTATCACGTTGCCATTTTCCAATATGATAAATAAACTTGGGTAAGCAAAAACACCAAATTTTTTCCCTAAGTTGGCTTCATTAACTCCTATCTCCGGGTTTATTTTTACTGCATGGAGGTTTTCCATAAAGGCAGATACTTCCGCAGTGGCCAGGACATTATTACGTAAGGTTTTGCAGCTGGCGCACCAATCGGTATGAAAATATAAGGCGATGGGCTTGGCGCTGGTCTGCTGCATTTTAGTCGCTTCGGTGTAGCCAGTGAAATTACTGCCCCAGTTGCTTAGGCTGACATCCTGCGAGAAGTTTTTTAAGGCCAAAAAAATAAATGCGGCACTTGATAGTATAATAATTAAGGGTATTGATTTTTTAATCACAATATTACGCTCATGCTAGTTTACCTTTGTAAGGTAAATGATAAGACATACACTCTACCAAAATCTTAATAATAATCAACGGATAACAATGGGATAGAGTATTTTCTGATTGTTTATTATTGTAGGTTTATGGCTGGTTTGGTGTTAGCGGTGTGTCTAAGTTGCATAGACCCTCTCCCTCCATTATTTAGTGGGTGGGAGAGGAAGCCTATGAAGTTTGCCTTATTGCCTCTTTTCTTTATGAATAAACTGATCCAGTTCGGATCGGCTTATATCCATCTGGGCCGCCGTGTTATTCAAAAAACGATCATGGTTAATACCGCCTAAGGTAGGCAATGCCTTGAGTAAGGCGGATAGACAGGTGGCTTTACTCTGATGATTTTCCTGCTGTTGTCTATCCAATACCCTTAATCGATCACTGACATAAGAGAGGGTTCCCCGCATTAATACTGAGATCCAGTAATAGCCAAATGCCGCGTCAGGTGTCAGGCCACCCTCGCTATCGCCATCCAATTTCAGAAAGTCACATAATTCGATCACCGCACCGATACGATCAATCGCATCAATACAGTCAATAAAGCTTGCATGCTCATTGTCGAAATCAAAAAATGGATGGCGTGGAATGGGCTGAGCGGGTTCTGGGGTGTCGATTGGTGAGGCTGTCTTTTGCTCGCTCATAGTATTATCCCCCTATTACATTGTGGGTTACTGCTGTGGAAGATAGGGAGCACTTTAGGTGCTGTTCGATTACAATTCTGTTTGGTCATGACAATACTCCTTGTATTGTTGTGATTAGTCGTCCGTCTGGTGAGGTCCGAACTCACCAGATGGGCGCATTTTAGTAATGATGCTTTGTTTGAGATTGCTTGCCTCGCTACATTAACGCTATATATAGACCTACTTAAGTATTAAATGCGTCTACTTAGGTCTAATTTATACCATCAAGATACTGATTTCAACCCTTCTAGATAAAATGAGTATCTAGCCTGTATAATTACGCCCAATGATTACTGGTGCACAAATAAGAATGGCTCGCGGCTTTTTAAAATGGTCTGTCAAAGATCTCAAAGAAGCTGCTGCTGTGGGTGAAATGACAATTAAGCGAATGGAAGCGCAAGATGATCTTCCAAATGCACTCGGTCCTAATATTCAAGCCGTCAAACAAGCCCTCGATTTAGCTTTAAAAAAAGCGGGTGCCGAGCTTGTGCCAGAAGATAATAATGGCGGGGCAGGAGTAAGGCTAGTCAAAAAATAAGGAGGATTAGCCAAGCATAATCCGCTGTATGTCTCACTTTGATTTACCGACCGAAATATTAATATTGCCCGTCCCCAAAATATCTCACTGGATTTAACCGAATGCCTTGTCCTATCATTTTACTATTATTTTGTTATTTTCGGTAAAACCAAACACGGTAGAACTGAATCTTTGCGTGGTAAGTTGGATTTTTAGTGCTGCATTTTTTTACTGTTTTATCTCCAGGATAATTATCACGTGATTTTTGAGTCTCCCTTCCCCGTTCGTAGTGCCTCCCGTTTGGCGATTCAGTCTGTTTATCTTCAGGATGAAGAGCAGGCGGTTGCCCATTTGTTGCAGCAGGTAACACAAGATGAGCTAATGCAGACGCAGATTGTTGGACAGGCGTCGCAGTTGGTTCAACAGGTACGTGAGCAGTTATCAGAGCAGACGGGTCTGGATGCGTTTATGCGTGAATACAGTCTCTCTTCCCAAGAGGGGGTGGTGTTGATGTCCCTGGCTGAGGCGTTGTTGCGTATTCCTGATAGTGAAACGGCGGATCGATTGATCCAGGAAAAATTGGCTAAGGCCGACTGGCAGGCACATCTGGGGCACAGTGATTCCTGGTTGGTGAATGCGGCGACCTGGGGCCTGTTATTAACCGGTAAATGGGTGACCGTGCCGACAAAGCAGGTCGGAGACGTGACGGTTTTTTTGAGCCGTTTGGTGACGCGTAGTGGTGAGCCGGTCATTCGTGCCGCGATTAAAGAGGCGATGCGTATTATGGGGCATCAGTTTGTGATGGGAGACACCATTGCCCACGCCTTGAAACGCACCGATTCAAAAGAGCATAAAGGGTCGCTGCACTCTTTCGATATGTTGGGTGAGGCGGCGTTGACTGAGAAGGATGCAGGGCACTATTTTTCTGCTTATCTGGATGCCATCAAGGCGATCCATGCCGCCAATCCCGATGCCAAAGATGTTAGAAGTGTGCCGGGTATTTCGGTAAAACTTTCGGCATTGCATCCCTGTTTTACCTGGATGCAGCGTGAGCGGGTGATGAAAGAGTTACCACCCCGTTTGTTGATCCTGTGTGAAGCGGCACGGGATGCACAAATAAGTTTGACCATTGATGCGGAGGAGGCGGACCGTTTGGATCTCTGCTTGGATTTGTTCGAGTGGTTGTTGCAACAGCCCTCGCTGCAAGGCTGGCAGGGTTTAGGTCTGGCGGTTCAGGCCTATCAAAAGCGAGCACCCTGGGTGATTGATTGGTTGGCCGAGCAGTGCCAAAAAATGCAGCGGCAGATCATGTTGCGTTTGGTGAAGGGGGCCTATTGGGATACAGAGATTAAACGTGCCCAGGAGGCGGGTCTGGATGATTACCCGGTTTATACCCGCAAGGTGAGCACCGATGTGAGTTACCTGTTGTGTCTGCAGCGCATCATTGCCGCAGGTGAGTCTATCTACCCACAGTTTGCTACGCATAATGCCTACACGGTGGCCACGGTTTGCCAGATGATGCCCAAGGGGCAGCCCTATGAATTTCAACGTTTGCACGGCATGGGTATGGGGCTTTATCAGGCGCTCAAACTGACTCACCCTGAGATCATTTGTCGGGTTTATGCCCCCGTTGGTGGACACAAAGAGTTGTTGCCCTATCTGGTGCGTCGCCTGTTGGAAAATGGTGCCAATACTTCATTTGTTAATCGCATTGAAGATCGAACCATGCCTCTGCAAAGTCTGCTGCAAGATCCCATCGCACAGTTGGAAAAAATGGAGAGTAAGGCCCACCCAAAAATTCCATCGCCGAGGAAACTATTTTCCCCAGAGCGAGACAATGCCATGGGGCTGAATCTACATGATGAACTGACTCTGATTCGTCTGGAGAAGTCACTTCAAGAACTGTCACAGAAAAAATATTCTGCCGCCCCGTTGATCAAGGGTGAGAGTTTGTTTGGTGAAACCGTGGCCGTGACGAACCCGGCTAATCACAGTGAACAAGTGGGTGAGGTGGTGGAGGCCACGGCAGCGATGGTGGAGCTGGCCTTTGTCGCGGCAAGTCAAGGTTTCGATACTTGGCGTGATAGCCCGTTGGAGGCACGAGCGAGCTGTTTGGAACGGGCAGCGGATCTGTTCGAAGAAGACCATGCGGAGTTGATTGTCCTTTGTGTGCGTGAGGCGGGGCGGGGTGTAGCCGATGCCGTTTCTGAGTTACGTGAGGCGGTGGATTTTTGTCGTTATTATGCGGCGCAGTTGCGCAAAACCTTCATGCCCATTTCACTGCCCGATCCTACGGGGGAAGAGAACACGCTGTTGTTGCATGGGCGCGGGGTGTTTGTCTGTATTAGCCCGTGGAATTTTCCGCTGGCGATTTTTACCGGCCAGGTTGTTGCGGCACTGGCGGCAGGCAATGCGGTGATAGCCAAACCAGCGCGGCAGGCTCCCTTGATTGCGATGCGGGTTGTGCAGTTGTTGCATGAGGCGGGAGTGCCTACTTCGGCATTACAGCTGCTGCCCGGTGCCAGTGGTGTATTGAGTCAAGGTTTGTTGAATCACTCCGCCCTGGCGGGTGTGGCCTTTACGGGTTCGACGCAAGCGGCGTTACAGATTAATCGAACCATGGCGGCACGTGATGGGGCAATCTTGCCATTGATTGCCGAGACTGGTGGGCAAAATGTGATGATTGCCGATAGCTCCGCATTGCCAGAGCAGGTGGTGCAGGATGTACTTTTTTCTGCATTTAATAGTGCCGGGCAGCGTTGTTCCGCCTTGCGAGTATTATTTGTTCAGGAAGAGAGTGCTGCGCGGATTATTGAACTGATGCAGGGCGCGCTGCCCGAATTAAAAATAGGCAATCCCTTATTGTTGAGCAGTGACGTGGGGCCGGTCATCGATAGCACAGCAAAAACTACAGGCCTATATTGAGTGCATGAAAACGGAATCAAAGTTGATTGCCGAGGCGCCGTTGCCTAATGAATTGGTAAAGGGCAGTTATGTAGCACCAGTTATTTTTGAAATAGAGTCACTGTCAGAATTACAGGGTGAGGTGTTTGGCCCGGTCTTGCATGTGATTCGTTATGCCAGTGGTGAGCTGGATCAGGTGTTGGCTCAGATTAATGCAACGGGTTACGGCCTGACCCTGGGTATTCATAGTCGCATTGAATCGACCATTGCCCATGTGCAAGAGACGGTGAGAGTGGGCAATGTTTATGTAAATCGCAACATGATTGGCGCGGTGGTGGGGGTGCAGCCCTTTGGTGGTGAAGGATTGTCAGGCACTGGCCCGAAAGCAGGCGGCCCCCATACCTTGTTGCGTTACGCAACGGAGCAGACCTTAAGCAATAATATCGCGGCCTTGGGGGGCAATGCGGCACTATTGGCTTTGGAAGAGTAAGAAGGGGTGTCCGTTATTACTTTATAAACCAATTAGAACATCCATCGTAAAAAAATCAAAGACAATCTATAAATAACAATAAGTTACCCTGTTTTCTTAGTGTGCCTGTCCAGGTATTGTTACCAAGGAAACGCCCTTGGATGCAAATATCATCGAAAATTAGTGTGAGTGAATCGGGTATAATTGGGTATGGAATCAGGTATGAGGTTTGAATGAAAAAACCCAAAATCACAGTCGGTCAAGACCTGCTACAGCTTGTCTCAGAAATTGATGAGTTTAAAGGGAAGTGGCAAGCACTCAAAGCAATGTCGCCTGAACGCCTGCAACAATTACGCAAGGTGGCGACCATTGAAAGCGTTGGCTCTTCTACGCGAATAGAGGGAGCCAAACATTAGTGATGTGTATTAGCATGAATTGTATTAGTTCCGACCGGATCTGACAAATCACATGCAAAAGTGAGCGTTACCCGTTTTGATAAAGGTGTTGAAACTTTAAATCAAAACAAAAAAGGCAACTCTCAATGATACATACTAACAATCCAATTATTAAACACAAAGCTGGATTACTCAATTTAGCGGAAG
>JAFLJQ010000150.1 GCA_022712915.1 Gammaproteobacteria bacterium
CCATTATTTGTTGGCTGCTGTAGCCTTCTTCTACCATTAATTTTGCATAGTCCAATTTCTGTTCAGGGCTGAAACTGACTCTCGCTTTTCGTGTCTTCGTCATAAGTACTCCACTAGTTTTCAGGTTTAGTAAGCTATAATACCTTCCAACTTTATTAGACCACTATATACACCCACTAGGCATACCTTTGGCGATCCTGCCGGCTAATTTTACCTTCATACCATCTTCCATATCCTCAACATGTAATTCACCATTTGGTTTATATTTAGCCCAGAACCAATCCTGATTATCACTATCATAACCTTTTTCACGTTTGAACATTACCGTGATCGCTTTGAGATACTTCGCACGGTTTTTTCTGACTTTGGCATTAGTAATACCTTTGCCACCGTAGTTACGTTTTATGATGGCCAGCCCCTTGTGTCCATTAACGGTGACCGTTTTATGCAATAGTTCAAGAACAGCACCGTGAGGGTGTTGACCTGTATAAGGCTTTGCTTTTTTAGCCTTGTCACCCGCCAATTTGGCTGACTCAAGTGCGCCCCATACAGCATTTGCATCTGAAACATCTTGTGCGGAACCCATTGGCGGTTTCATTTTCATATCGCCTGAACTAGCACAACCCGCAAGCAGTATGTTTATCGAGATAATGATTATCGCGGTGCGTTTTATTTTACAAAACTTCATATTTATTTTCTCCTAATATTCATTTTCAACACTAAAAACAACAGTCATACCTATGGCAAATATTGGGCATTATCTGTTGCCACTTTGGGTAGCGAAAACGATTCGAACAACAAGCTACGCGAATCCACTTTTACATAAATTTTATTGGTAAGAGGCATGGGTGAATGAACAATTGACTGTTTCAACTGTTTTTGCCAGATGATATTTCCATTATTCTTATTTAACGCAACAAGTTGCCCACGTTCTGTACCGACCCATACGGCATTCCGGTTTACAGGGTCAATGGTGGGAATTGAACGAATAATGCCGCGTAGTTGTTTGTGCCATATTTCTTTGCCATCAGATAAATTGACAGCATGCAATATCCCATCTTGATCACCATAAAAAATGGTTTCATCATCAGCAACAACAGTATAAGGGGCGCTCCCCTCTTTCCTTGACCAGAGAATTTTGTTGGTTTCAACATTAATCGCCATGACCTTTGGACCATAAGTTGAAATCACTATAATGTTAGGTTTAACGGCTACGGGTCGATAGACAAGTTCTTGTTCCACATGTCGTTGCCAAATCAATTGACCATTTTCAGTATTGAAAGCATAAAGTTCTCGTCCCTGCCCACCAACAATAACGCGATCATTAATGACCACAGGAGGATATAACCAACCTTTGAGTTCCCTTTGCCAAACAAGCTTGCCGGATTTCGCATGCCTTTTTTGAATTTGTCCATCCAGCCCTGCGGCGTAAATAAAATCACCCTCAACGACGGGTGAATATAGTGTCGTTCCTTTACCTACAGACCAAAGCACCTTTCCTTTATTCGAATCAATGGCATAAAGACCATCACGACTCCCGATAAATACGTATTGTTCTGTACATACAGGTTCGAACGTACTGTGTTGTTCCAGAACAGACCAATCGTAAGTCTGCGTAGACGGGTTGAATTTTTTTAGTCCCGCATTCCCAATATAAAGATGTTGATTCAGGTAGCAGGGATTTTGTGGGTAACGGTTATCCGCAATAGCCATTGTATTGGCAAACAACATGACACTTAATGTCATCATCCAGATACGGCTTTCTACCGTAGCATTGATCTTCTGGTGGCCATTCATTTTTTTCATAATTTTATGTTATATAAAATGATATTTATTTTATTGGGTATAAGGCTATTTACCCCTACCGGGTTAATCCATGGCCGTAAACAAATCATCTGTTAACAGATGTTAACTTTGTTCATCCAATGACGTAATACGGACAAACCATATTTACTGATTCCTTAAAAAGGTCTTTATTGAGTGAAATTTTTTTTATTTGTTCAAAGGAAAGATGATCACCTTCATCTTTTCCATAATGGCCAACACAAATGACACCCGATTCATCTATCAGAAAATCCGCAGGCATCATGGTCATATCCCCCTGAATACATAACGGTAAATAGCCCTTAACAAACATGGCATATAACAGTGAGGGCATACAAATCACCATACCCTTGAGCGTACCTATGACTGATCGTTCTATATCATAGTCCTGATAATAGATGTTTTGTTCATCTGCAAGAATAGAAAATGGCGCTTGATGCTGGGTGGCATGGCATTGCAAATTCTCCAACGTGGAATCAAATACCGCTATGACCGTGAACTCATTACCGAACTCAGCAAATCGTTTCGTTAACTCATGAACCCGCAGATTACAAAACGGGCAGGAGGCAAACGAAAAAACGATAACATGAAGCGTTTACCCCTTACGCTTTTAAGATCGAATTGCCCACCATCAATAGCAGGAAGGCTGATATGGCTCATTGTATCGCCGAGCTTGCGTTGCATTATGGATATTACCTCCTACGTATAATGGTCTCCATTAAGTGATTAGTCGTATCAGGAGATGAAATCTTACATTTTATTTAGTTGCCAGTCGTAATCGAGCAATTCAATCTCAATCACACCCGAATTTAGATGCTTAACAATATTCAATCTGAGGATAAGTGATTGTCGATAACAGGCAAAAAGGTGACCCAGTGTTTTTATCCCGTGCTAACCCAGTTCAAAATCATGTCAAACCATTACCATGTCGTATTGCACATAGATAAACCACTGGCTGAAAGCTGGGATAAAAACCACATTATTGAACGCTGGCACCCGCTATCCACTGGGAATGCACTCTCGCAACGCTATATGAGCAGTGAATCCTTGAGCAAGGCATAATTAACAAAGCTTGATGAGGATGTCACGACATGGCGGCAACGCCTGATGGATATTAGTTGGTTCATGCAGGTGTTAAATGAAGGAATAGTAAGACAACCAATACGGAAGACAACTGTACGGGACGATTTTATAAGCTACATCCCTGTAGCTTACCCTACGGGCCAGCTTACGCTGTTCAAATCTGATCCCTTCAAATTAGGACTTAACCGGACACCCAACTTAAGCCGCTCTATTTGTGACTCCGGTTTACCGATTTTCTGCAATTACCAACATTCATATAAAAATCGATTTGTCAGACCGTCAAACCAGAAAATGATGTGCATTTTTATTTTCTTAACTTGGGTGTCTTGTTTGTTTTCCCGTGAATTCGACTGACAGCACAACAATGAATCCCCTTTACAAGGAAAAGTGGATGACATTGTGCTGAAACATTAACTAAACGAGAAGCATTTTTTTCACACGTTCAAGGTCTAACTCTCTGGAACGTACCCGTATACGAATGCCCGCTTGATCGTAGTCCTCTTTAAGAACACGCATATTCGCACGAATTTCACCAATGACACCATTTGCGGTGTAAGGAACAAGCAGTTCCTCTTCCTGCATACCGCTCTCTGAAAACGTCACGATACGTTCATGCAAAGCCGCAATGTCTGCTGAATTGCGAGCCGAAATCATCATGGCATCAGGGAACTCTTCCATCAGACTTTTTTTCTGAGTTTCGTTAAGCTGATCTGATTTGTTAAGCAAAAGTAACTTTGGAATATCTTCCACACCAATTTCTTCCAACACCTCGTTCACCACTTGCAACTGCGAGCGAAAGTTGGGGTCGGCGGCATCCACCACGTATAGCAGTAAGGAAGCATCATGAGCTTCATCCAGTGTCGAATGAAATGATGCCACTAGGTCATGGGGCAATTTTTTGATAAAGCCCACTGTGTCAGACACCAGAATGCGAGGCTGAGTCTCCGGCTGCAAGGCACGCACTGTCGTGTCCAGGGTAGCAAATAGCTTGTCTTCCACCAAAACTTCACTGCCGGTAAGCGCTCGCATGGTAGAGGACTTGCCGGCATTGGTATAGCCCACCAGCGCCACGCTAAATTGCGCCGAGCGCTGAGAGCGGCGCCCTTTCATATCATGTTGCACTTCGTCCAATTCACGCCGAAGCTCCGCCAATCGATCGCGAACTTTTCGTCGATCCAGCTCCAAAGCGGTATCCCCCGCTCCGCGCCCCATTTGGCGCTCCTTATTACCACCACCGGATTCCCGAAGCCGTGGCACCAGATAGTTCAACCGCGCAATCTCAACTTGCAGCCGCGCCGTGCGGGTGCGCGCATGGCGGCTAAAAATTTCAATAATCACACCGGTACGGTCAAATACCTCAACACCCAGCACATTGCCGACATTGCGTATCTGCGAAGGACTTAAGTCACAGTCAAACACCACCACATCCGCCATCTCAAGCGGCACTTCCCCAGACAGGGATTCGATAATTTCATCGTGAACATCCTCGTCAGACGTATCCTCAACGTCATTCTCCGTTCCCTGGTTACCGATAAGCTGCACCAGTTCCTGCAACTTACCCGAGCCGACAACCACAAGACTCCTCGTGGAAGACTGCCGCTGTGACTGGGTTCCCACCACACGAAAACCCAGGGTCGTGACCAACCGTTTAAGCTCCGCAAGAGACGCTTCAGCCTCAGCATCTTTAATCTTCGGGGTACGGATGGAAACAAGTAAGGCACGATTAAGCGCCGCGCTTTTAGTGGACTGCATTACAAACCTCTACTGAGCATGCCATTCGTGCACATCCTACGCCGACATAGTACCGTTTCATATGATGAGTCATAAAATATTTTAATTTGATGGCCCGAACGGGAAAACTCTACTTGCACTATGCCACTCAATAAATACAGAAAAGGATATTAGGCTCAGGTAGTAGAGTCAGGTTTTGCCCCGAATTACTTTGGGTGTCCTGCTAATAATGAACTTAAGACGCTCTATTTATGTTACTCATGCTTGAACCTGGATTCTCATAAATAAACATAAGCTATTGATTGTTACCAATAATGTATTATTTTTTAAGATGGGTGTCCAGTTAACCGGCCTAATTGACAGGGCAAGAGCATATTAATTCCCTGGACAAATCAATTCAGATCGTAACGTATCATCCATAATCGCAATCTTACGCTTTCGCCTCATACTGGCCTTACTGGTAGTATTTTGTTTAAGCAAATTAAGGGTTAAGCGACGCA
>JAFLJQ010000212.1 GCA_022712915.1 Gammaproteobacteria bacterium
TTGAATCGTAAAGTAAATTTGGTCACCAGAAAAGCGTATGGGTTTAGGCACTATGAAACGCTGGAAATAGCACTATTTCATACGATGGGGAAGCTTCCTGAGCCGGAATCAACCCACAGATTTTTCTGAAGAGCCACAAATTGATATTGTTAAATATTTATGCTGTCCTTCTCAAGGATAATTACCTATGACCAGGCACCTTGGCCGTTATATAGATGTGCCATTTATTATGCTGACGTTAATCTATGTCTCCATTACCAAAGATGAGACCATCAAAGTGGGAGTGGTGGCATGCAGAGAGCAGCCAAAATAATCGATGCCAATGCCACGAAAGAGAATGTGATAATGGCAACTTTGAATATACCAGATGATGAAACAGACCAAGCCAAACTAGTGCAGCTCATTCAGCAAGAACTCAAACAACCAAGGCCGATGTGATCCTGTACAGGATATTGTGGCCAAATAAACTTGGAAGGCATTATACAAAATTAATGGTAGTTGAAGGCTACAGCATAAAGCAAATAATGGGCATATCGGGTGCGGGCACCACGGCTGCTGGACGCTGGAAAAACAATATTAAGAAGAACTCTTGGATCCAACCAATAAGTGCATAACTTGAATGAGCAAGAAAAGCGGCCCGTCACCTGTAGGCTGACCGTTTTGACTCCGACAAGAGATACACTTATTGGTTGAATCCAAGTGGTTATATGTTTATACCGTGTCTAACATCAGTCTCCTGTCTTTTATTGACAAGACAACAGAACATGGTTGATATTATATCCATTGAGAATATTGATAATTTACTGCATGGTAGTGACAGGTATATAGTGAGAAAAAAAACCAGTGTTCTGAACCAAATTTCATTTATTCAACATTTTTGATCATCAGCAATAAGGTAAAGGTAAATGAACAACGACCGTTATTAAGGACGAGTATCATGCATGGTAAACAGGTTAAAATTGTTAAGCTGCACAAAATTTTGTCAACAAGCCTTTTTCAAAAATACATAGTTAAAAAATATTCTCTATCTGATTTTTATCAAGCCGGTTGTCTGTTTTTCATTACGGCGATGCTTATTTTAAATACCTTGACTGTTTTTGCAAACGAAAACATTCCAGATAGACGAAAAAATCAATTTTCCAGAACACCGGCCTATCTTATCGCACCGTTGCCTTACAGTTACCCTGGTGTTGGAACCGGTTTTATTTTATTGGGTAACTTTTCAAACCTCTACGATACAACCACCGATTTACTCGCATTAGAAATCGTTGGTGATACGGGCGGCTATATTTTTCAACTGGATGAAACGCCACTTATTGACGAACGACTATTTGTCAAATTTTATTACGAAAATATCGATCGTGCTGCTGTTAACAACTGCAACAAACGCGGCATGGCGGGCACAGGGAAAAATGATTTTACTATTCTTGACATAAACAAATCTGTAACAAAATCTATTTTATTTGATATCACATTTTTTAACCGACGACTGTATTTTTTTTGTCCTATAGTGAAGATGAATATTCAATACAAGCCGTTCGCGACCACAATGGCAACGTGATCACAGATTTAGCAGAACCCTATCACGGCCAAGAGACTAGTGAATTATTTGGTATATCTGTTTATCTGACTGATGATTATTTGGATACAAGAAAAGGCTTTCGTTTCAAACTCACCTATCAAGACAAGCCAGCGCAACAAGTACAAGATGCAAGTTACTATATTATAGATTACAACGTACTGTTCTATATACCGATGTTCAAAGCAGATACACTTGTATTCAATTATTATCAATCTGATGCACACGTGCGGAAAAAGGGAAATACCAACTCAACCGATATTCATCAAGAACTCAGTTTTAACTGCACCCCCTCTGATTTAACATGCTTACAATCAGAACAGGAAATAGTTGATATTATGACGAACCAACGTACCCACGGTACTGCAACCAGTCTGGGGGGCAAAGAACGGTTGCGGTCTTATCCTCAAGGCCGCTTCCAGCGGTGAGCATACTGCCTTTATAGGCACTGAATTTCGCTGGAACTTTAAACAGGAAGCCTCACCTTTTAACTATTTATTCTGGAAGGATGTTCGAACAGGAATTCAAATGGCCTTCTTTGCGAAAATGGCCACGGCTTCGGAAACCAAAGACGAACTCTGGAACGAAACCCGTTACAGCTACGGCACAGGCTTACGCCTAGTGGCTAAATCAGGTGCGGTCTACCGAGCCGACCTTGCCTTCGGTGATGAAGGTAATGAGCTGGTTGTCTTCTTCTTTTATCCGTGGGAGTAATGTTCATGGATTATAGAACTAAATGGGTAAGGCCCTCCCGTGGTGCGTATCCAATATAACTCTCTATCTAGCGTTAAATCGGATCAATCAACATGAATCACAGGTTGATGACTGTCACCTATAGCCAACTTTGCCAAAGCTTGATAAGTATCATGTCGTTCAAAATTTATATGAAGATTGCCAATCAAACGATCTTCTTTTTAATTTGGTGTTTTTCATAGTCATCGCCTGGGATTGAACGGCCCAAACCCGTCACAGAAAGTTTTTTTCTTATCATTAAGGCTTCAGCCATCTTCAGTAAAGCACTCCATTTTTTTGGTATGTCCCTTGACACTTTCTATATAATTGGTTACTCAGTTGTTGTGGTTTAATGAATCTGTACACCTTAATGGGATAAAATAACCCAGAAGACAACAGGTGAATGTCATGGCAAAAAAGAGAGCACGTTACTCAACAGAATTTAAACATGAGGCAGCCAGCCTTGTGGTAGATAAAAACTACACAATCCCAGAAGCCTGTAATGCCATGGGAGTAGGCTATACCGCGATGAGGCGCTGGGTACACCAGCTTGAATCTGAGCGAGGAGGCATGACACCCACGGCAAAAGCCTTCACGTCAGAACAACAACAGATACAAGCATTGGAAGCTCGAATAAAACAAATTGAGTGGGAGAACGGTATATTAAAAAAGGCTACAGCTCTCTTGATGTCGGACAGCATCAAACGATAGACCTCATACAGGGTTTATCAAGAGAGCAAAATAATGTGAAGCCAATATGCAAGCTATTTGATGTGAATCCGAGTAGCTACTATTACCGGGTTAATCACAAAGATATTATTCATCCGGAAAGAGCGCAGCTAAAACAAGCGGCCATTGATATTCACGCCGTGAGTCGTGGTGCGGCAGGTGCCCGAACCATTACAGGGCAACTGACACAGCGAGGTGAGAACGTGGGTTGATATAAGGCGAGAAGCTTGATGCGGGAGGCTAATATCACGAGTAAGCAACCCCATAAACACAAATATAAAATAGCGGAAGATGAATCGAAAATTGCCCCCAATTTATTAAACCGGAAATTTACGGTTGATACACCCAATAAATCCTGGTGTGGAGACGTCACCTACATTTGGGCAGGCTCACAGTGGCTTTATCTAGCTGTTGTGATGGATTTATATGCCAGAAAGATAATCGGTTGGGCATGTTCTAATAGCCCCGATTCAGAGCTGACGTGTGCAGCACTGAGAATGGCTTATGAAAGTCGAGGCATGCCCAAAGATGTCATGTTTCACTCTGACCAGGGTTGCCATTACACAAACTTGAGATATCGACAGCGGCTATGGCAGTATCAAATAACACAAAGTATGAGCCGACGTGGCAATTGCTGGGATAATGCGCCCATGGAACGTTTTTTCAGACGTCTTAAAACTGAGTGGATGCCGAAAGAATTCTATAGCTCATACGATAAAGTGTATTAGTGTCATTACCAAGGGAAACTGGCGGACTAATTACCAAGGGACTTTGTCACAGTACCCTATCAGTGTATTTCTAGACTGGCAACGAATAGATCATCTCTGCGCTACCTCTAGCGGTAATTTAGATAGCTGA
>JAFLJQ010000056.1 GCA_022712915.1 Gammaproteobacteria bacterium
CGTCTTTACATTGGCTGCCCACAAATCGCATCCCTTGAGCAGATATCCTTTGCGTAAACCAAGTGCAAACACAGTGCCAGACGCAAGCACACCTTGGCAGAATATTTAATAAAACATTCAAAACAATGACTTAAATGTCACGGATAAGAAAAGTGGATGTCGGCGTTTATCTTTTAAAAATAATCAAGGAGTCATGATTCGCATATTGCAAAGCATTTGCAGACGGAAAAATACATTATTTATAAACTAACACTACACCAACAAGCAAAGCCACCAACAACATATAAACCTAGTGCAAGAGGTAACAACAAATGATACACAATGTAAAATCACAAACGTGCAAGGCACGAACGTATTATTTTACAAATGCAATGGCAGAATAGAGAAAGTCTCGCCGTCTCTTTAACAAATGTTTACTTATGCGAAATAGATATGCTGAAACTGCCAACCTAATATTCAGCAGACAGACTAAACAAAACATCCAGACGAACGATAACTATAAACAATGCGTACAGCTTTGAATGGTCATATTTGCCCCGATGTTGTTAGGAGATGGTTTTATGTTGCCAATAATCAGCACTGTTATATTGGTTTTAACTTTGTGTCTAATTGTGCCGTCAACACATGCAGATGAGCAGGTAAGGATAATTCGTTTTGGAATTGTGCCACAACAGTCAGCCAGTAAATTAGCAAGGCTGTGGACACCCATATTAAATTACGTCAGCACCAAAACAAATTATCAATTCCAGTTCAAGACAGCACCTAATATCCCAGCTTTTGAGAAACGTGTTGCATCAGGTCAATATGATGTCGCATACATGAATCCATATCACTACACAGTATTTCACCGTAATCCAGGTTATACCGCTTTTGCCAAAGCTAAGGATAAAAAAATACAAGGCATTATTGTGGTACGCAAGGACAGTGTTTATCAAACACCAAAAGAATTTCGTAATCAAATACTTGCCTTCCCTGCACCTGCGGCCTTTGCGGCTAGTGTGCTACCACGAGCATACTTCAAACAGAATAACATCCCTATTACACCAATGTATGTTTCATCACATGATTCTGTATATCGCACAGTGGCCAAAGGTTTATATCCAGCCGGTGGTGGTATCATGAGAACATTCCATAACTTGAATCCAGAGGTCCAGAAAGAGTTACGAATCCTGTGGAAGACTAATGCCTATACCCCCCATGCTATTGCGGCCCATCCGAACCTTCCTGCCGCAGTAAGACATAAAATACAACAAGTAATGATCAACATGCACCATGATCCCCATGGACACAGCTTGCTTGCATCCATCAAAATAAATGGGTTTGATAGGGCGCATAATGAAGACTGGGATGATGTTCGTACACTTGGCATTAATATGCTGGATGATCTGATTAAGGGAAAGTAATCCCTAAGTCGTCATTATGTCATTTCAACTAAAAACCATACTGGGCATTGCAATTATCGAGGCAGTACTTCTTGTTCTGCTGGTATGGAGCAGCCTTGATTTCTTACGCACCTCCAATGAAACGGAACTCATTAAACGCGCATCAACTACCGCCACACTCTTTGCTACAACAACTAAAAATGCCGTGCTCTCGACAGACCTTGCATCACTGGAAAGTTTTGTTAATGAAGTATTGAAAAATCCAGGACTTGTCTACGCACGCGTTATTGGTCGAGGGGGGATTGTATTGGCAGAAGGCGGTGAGCCTTCTGCTCTGGCCAGTCCCTTCATCGCAAACGCCTTGGTGAATTATAATGATGACGATGGTTTGTTTGATACCTTCGCCGAAATTTCAGAAAGCAACACGGTCTATGGTCGTGTTGAATTAGGGCTCTCCATCAAACAATTGCAAACACTTATTGCAGACAGTCGTCAGCAGATATCGATGATAGCCATCCTTGAAATGGTATTGGTGGCCATATTCTCTTCTATTCTGGGCATGTATTTAACACGAAGACTAAAAGTTCTGACTCAGGCCTCCAGAAAAATTGTCCACGGTGATATTGGCCATCAGATTGAAATTCAAGGAAATGATGAGCTGGCACAAACTGCGATTGCGTTCAATCATATGTCCGCACATTTACAAGACGTCTATCGTCATCTCAGCGAAAAAGAACAACATGTACGTGCGGTGATGAATAATGTCATGGATGCCATTATTACTACGGACGAAAAAGGTTTAATCGAAACCGTTAATTCTAGTGTAGAACGTATTTTTGGGTTTCATGCTGATGAGATTGTTGGACGAAGCATTAATACTCTAACCACCGAACCACTCACAGCAGAACAAGGCCAGACACTCATAGCGCTATGCAAAAAAGACACGGCGACACACGGCGGTCTGGTACGTGAAATGAACGGACAAAAAAAAGATAAAACTCACTTTCTTATGGAAATAACAGTAAGTGAGATGCTTCTCGGTCAGAAGCGTCACTATATTATAACGATTCGGGATATTACTGAACGTAGAAGTTCTGAAATAAAATTACAATCCGCCATAGCGCAGGCCGAGGCTGCAAATCAGGCCAAGTCAGAATTTTTGGCTGTCATGAGCCATGAAATACGCACCCCGCTTAATGCTGTTATCGGTGCAACTAATTTACTAAAAGATACATCACTCAACAATGAACAAAAACAATTCACCAATACAGCGGTCTCATCAGGTGAATCCTTATTAGCCTTGATCAATAATATATTGGATTATTCAAAATTAGAAGCCGGCAAACTAAAGCTTGAAAGAAGTGATTTTCATTTATTCGATCTGGTTGAAGAGATTCGTGACCTATTTACATTCGAAGTAGAAAAGAAAAATATTTCACTAACATTACAGAGTAATTCTGACTTACCCAGCATTGTTAATGGTGATCCTGGCCGATTACGGCAAATTTTATTAAATTTGATCGGCAATGCTGTGAAATTCACGCATCAGGGAGAAGTCAATATTGAAATAATCTGTCGTAAAAAAATGAAGGGAAAAATATTTGTTGAGTTCAAAGTGAAAGATACTGGTATCGGCATTCATGACAAAGAGAAAACAAAATTATTTAAAAAGTTTAGTCAAGTAGACCCCTCGTATACACGTAATTATGGCGGGAGCGGACTTGGCCTGGCCATTTCTAAAAATCTTGTTGAGTGTATGGGCGGCGAAATTCACTGTCAAAGTAAAGTCGGTAAGGGCAGCCTGTTTTATTTTACTATGCAACTCTGGGAAGCACAGAACAACGCATTGATAAACTCACCCCCCTATTCTTTACCAGAACATATAAATAAAAGGCATTCAAATAATCGTAAAAAAACACGTATTCTACTTGTTGAAGATAGTATGGCAAATCAGGTCATCGCACTGGCTATACTACGCAAAGCAGGATACAAGGTGGATGTCGTAGCCAATGGGATCGAAGCCATTGCCGCTGTTCGAACTCTGCCCTATGAGTTAGTCTTAATGGATTTGGCGATGCCAGAGATGGATGGCTTTGAGGCAACCACGATAATACGAAATTTGCTAGAAGATGTCTCATCCATCCCCATCATCGCTATGACCGCCAATACTATGCAAGGAGACAAAAAAAAATGTCTCTCAGCCGGCATGGATGATTATCTAGCCAAACCGATTAATAGAAATGAACTTTTTAGAGTGTTAGAGTACTGGCTATCTAATAGTCCCATGGATGCCCCCCGCAAAACACGACCACAAGTGCAAGACAACAACACCTTGATCGATCATAAAATTCTGCAACAACTTGCAGATGATACCTCTCCAGAATTAGTTCCAGAAATGGTTTCAATATTCATTCGCGAAACACAATCAAGATTAAAGGCTATTGAAGTTGCCTGTAAAGAAAAAGACCTGGTACTACTTCAAAAAGAAGTACATGTACTAAAAAGTAGCGCAGGAACTTACGGCGCAATGCAATTGCAAGAAGTCGCTACAATCGTAGATGCCGCCTGCAAAAAACTCCGCGAGATAGAAGCTATTGATACCGCGTTGAAACTATTAATATGTGCAAATCAATCAATTTCTGCTCTACATGAAATATTTGACCAAGATACCGAACACACAAATAAAATTTCAGCGACAAGATAAAAAAACCCATATTCTGATGTTACTCAGCCGGAGTCAATTAATTATGGATTCAAAAACAAACCAACCAACGATATTGCTTGTCGAAGATAGCGAAGAACTGGCTGTTGTCTACAAAGCTTATCTACATAAACAGCCGTATAAAATACTTCATGCCAATAATGGAATGCAGGCATTAAAACTTATCGAGACAAACGCCCCTCACGCCATATTATTAGATCTGCAATTACCCGATATAGAGGGCATGGAAATACTGAAGAAAATATATAACGAACAACTTCCCATATCGGTTGTAATAATAACAGCACATGGTTCTGTCGACATTGCAATCGATGCCATGCGTCACGGGGCTTTTGATTTTCTCACCAAACCCTTTGATGCAAACAGATTACTCATAACATTAAGAAATGCTATCGAACATCAACAATTACAGGGTGTTATTAACAACTACAAAGAAACCTTTGATCGAGACAGATATTATGACTTCATCGGTCAATCACAACCGATGCAGACCGTATACCAAATAATTGATAGTGCGGCCCCCAGTCAAGCCACCGTGTTTGTTACAGGAGAGAGTGGTACGGGTAAAGAACTCTGTGCCGAAGCCATTCATAAACAAAGTTCCCGTCATGACAAATCTTTAATTACTCTTAATTGTGCGGCCATCCCCAAAGATCTTATCGAGAGTGAGATATTTGGCCATACCAAAGGAGCCTTCACCGGGGCCGTGAGTGAACGTAAAGGTGCCGCATCCCTGGCCGATGGAGGCACTTTATTTCTCGATGAAATTTGTGAAATGGATCTAAGCTTACAGAGCAAGCTATTACGTTTTATTCAAACAGGCACCTTTAATAAGGTAGGTTGTAATGTCACAGAAAAAGTTGACGTACGGTTTGTCTGTGCAACAAACCGTGACCCATTACAAGAAGTCAATGAAGGACGATTTAGAGAGGATCTCTATTACCGACTACACGTAATACCCATCCAACTACCTCCTTTATGTGAACGTGATGATGATGTCATTACCATCGCACAACATTTCCTTGAAAAATTCTCAGCCGAAGAAAATAAGCAGTTCATGCGATTTTCACCTGAGGCAGAAGCCATTTTATGTGATTACACCTGGCCCGGTAACGTACGTCAGTTACAAAATATTACGCGTAACATTGTCGTGCTCAATCAAGGTAATGCAGTTACGCCAGAAATGTTACCTGCCCCTCTTAATATGAAACCACAAAACCCTAGCAGTACGAACGTTACTGTCAATAACTTATCGACCAATACGAATCAATCAAACTCAGATCATAAACCTGACATTGCCCCAACAAACGAGAACACAGAACAACTTCGTCCTTTATGGCAAATTGAAAAAGAAGCGATTGAAAACGCAATTACTCGTTGTGGAGAGAATATACCTAGAGCGGCAGCCATGTTAGAGGTCAGCGCCTCAACAATATACCGTAAACTTCAAGCATGGGAGCAAGAACAGGCCGTGGGTTCGACTAAAGTGATTGGCTGGTCAAAATACAAAAAAGCCCTGTAATATGCAGGGTTTTTATTTGTTTGGCAGAGAGCGAGGGATTCGAACCCCCGGAGGTTTAACCCTCAACGGTTTTCAAGTCCCCTCAAACCACTTTTAAAAACAATGACTTGCAAATAAAGCCTTTGATTTCATTAGCCTTTCAAAATCAGTCGATATCATTCAACACCATTCAAACTCGTTCGTAGTGTCCCAGAATTGTCCCAAAAAACGGGCTGAATGTAAATCGATTCCTACCATTTTGCACCCGAAATCCTGTCGTTTTCCAAGCCAACTATTCAACAGTGCAAAACCTTCTACCATAAAAATTTAGTTTTTGAATCGAATCAAATTAATTTTTTCGTCGGATAATAATTAATTGCTGTGAATCGTCCTTCGATTCTCTAGCATTAATACTATGCAACAACTAACGGTATCAAACGATGACAGAAGAATATTATTCAGACGATGATATAGCGACCTTATTGGGTATCTCATTATCCAGATTGCGCAGCAAAATATATCAAGGTGATCCCCTCCCTGCCCGAATACAGGTTCCTGGTAGCCGCACCCGTTTGTGGTGTAAGAAGGACGTACACTGTTGGTTAGAACAGTTCAAAAAACAGGATGATTTGGTTAACAGCCCTCAACCATACAGACAAAAATGTCAACATTGAGTTAACCACTAGGGTGCCTACTAATCGCTCTCTATGTATTCGAAAACCGAAGGAGCGTTTTCAGTTAGAGGATCAAGTCTGTCAGACTGCTGTTCTACTCATGTGACCGAATTAGAGTAGCACTTGACTACCCTTGCTAGAAACTTAGGGTACCCTCTAAATTAACAGGTGAACTACGGCGTTCCCAAGGGGAAGCGGCCTTATATTCCGCAGTTTTATGTATCATCACAGATAGCTGGTTTGCCATAGCATCAGGTCAATCTTCACTACCTCTGAAAAACAACCAATACCAATTATTCTAAGACCACTGTTTACAAACAATCACTCTGCTTTAGACAAAAAATTGTTCATTCCAGGTAAAACATCCCATCGCTTTGCCAAGAAACCTGACTAGGTACCAAAGGAAATTATTCAGATAATAGCGTTGATGCCCGAGCTGGGCTACCAGAAACTGGATGTTAGTTGGGTATCGCGCTCACACAAGGTTTTATCGGATCCTACGGCATACCACAATGCCCTGCCATTATACTGGCAAGAGATCTCCCGCAACGTATTGGTGTGAATATCCCCCGTGCTACCCTAACCAACTAAATAATCAAAGCCGGACAAAGTCGGGGTTGATGTCTTTTGAGAAATCACATGATTCCCCAAACTGCCAGCATAATCCTGATGTAGCGAATAGCCTTTGCTCACCACAAACTCTTTATGAAGGGGGAGTGAAGATGAAACCAGCAAGAGATCACCTTTGTAGCTTCACTCATCTCTCACTTTCGTGAACAAGAGTGTAGAAAAGGCGCTCGATTCTACGTTAAGCACCAATTCAGCGATTCTTTCACCTTGGAGAGACAGATCAGATTCATGGAAGTTGAAGAATTTACCATGACTTGAACTGCTCGCTCTCCAATAAGAAACACCTTGATCCAGTCGTACCGTCAAAACCTGTTTAGATGAGAATTTCACCTCGAACGTACGACCATGCTGAGAGCTGCGTTTATCAACTGCACGAATTACTGCGACTATGCCACTATAGTCCAGCGCCTGGGTAATTGCTCCATCACGCGATGCCATGTCAGGCCAATTATCCCAAACAAAACCCCTTTGCCTATAACCACTAGAACGCTCATTAGTCGTCGTTATATTAATAGCAGGATTATCCCAGCGTTTATTCCCAACGACATCACGAAGCCCCGAAATCAAATCAACCAACAAGGCAGTGGCAAGTGGTGAAAAGAGATAACGATCATGATAAGAGATACCTACAATATCAACATCATCACCGAGCAAAAGTGAGTCTACCGCAGGATTTGATTGAGTCATGAGATTCCAGAACCGTCTACCGAAACCCTGCAAAGCCCCATCCAGTTCGTGCAACACCTCGACCTCTTTATCACCCGGCTTATCGAAGTCAGGACGTAGCTGCTGGGCTGTTACTATTTCGCCATTAATAGCCAACGGCTCAAGTTTACTCCCTACGATTAGGGGTGAAGCACTACGCCCCCACAACATCCCAAAAGCCACGGCTGAAACATCTGCAACAGCCCACCGGGCAGCTTGCTTCCCCTCAAACAACTCTGCCAGTACCGTGGCTCTGCCTGCTCTAGGTAAATTTTCCTCTAGGCAGACGGATACAACAGAACCAGGGTAATCAACAAGACTAGCGAGAAGTTGACGATCAACACCCTCAATCGCATCAAAGCAGTGTTTCTCAATGACTATCTCGACCTTTAATTCCCGCGCAGCTAATTGATAAACCAGTGATCGTAGCGGTGAGGGACCAACATCCCATTCATCTGGTGACTCACCCGCATAAAGCCTTATCTTTCCATTGCCACCTAACTTTCTGCTTGCCCGCGTTACAGCTTCAATAATGCCGCAATCCTCGGCACGAGAAACTGGCCCGAAGTAGGCTAGTTCATCAGGCAATCGCAATACGTGCAGCCAACCCTCAGTCAACAACTCTAGAGCCTTGTGCCGATCAAGACTTTCGGCAGAAAAACGCTGATCAAAATCGAGTACACAATGAGGACAAGCACTATCGCAACCTACCTGGCAACTTAGACGGTTGTGCGCACCACGAAATATTCTATCCATGAATTGATTGGCGTTAGAGGCATAACCTGCTGCAAAACGATCATAGATAAGGATGGAACAGCAACGAGCATTGGATTCTGGGCGGGCCTCTTTTTCATCACAACCTAGTTCACTGACCTGAACTCCCTGCAATTCAGCCAAAGCGTCACGCAATGCCACTGCAAGTGTCAGCGCTGTTACCTTGTCATTAAGCCATAGTCCTGACTCATTCTTGAGCTGTATTTCCAATACATCGGTGTATCCAACATGGCCAAGTGTAACCCCTGTTTTGATAGCCCAGTCCTCGTGACTACCCTGACAGTTATCTTTATCATTCTTGTCTCCGCGCAATTTTTTATGTGGTTTGAGTTTTGCGGGTACCGTTTCATCGCTCATTGGTTCAGCTCGGCCACAGGCAAGACAAATGGCGTAGCCCTTACCGTGTAATCCATTAGATTGGTGGAATAGATGACCCCGCGTGGTGACACGAAAGCGCCCCAGATTGGGGTTAGGCAATGGTGCCCATTCGCCACCAGCACTTACCCATGGTGCCTCAACCGGAATAAAATCCTGAGTCGTCACGTCATTATCAGGCTCTTTATAAAAATCCACCGCAAACCCAGCAGGCTCAATAAAAGTACTACGGTATTCATCTTTGACTACCGCTCCGCATTCAGAGCAATGGTGTGTTTCTTCCATGAGGCGTGAAGAACCGTTATGATTGCATTGATCACAACGCCAGGCATATTTAATTGCCTGTACTTCCCTCACCTCCTGTTCACTAGCAGGTATCTTCCAATTAAGGGTGATGCCCGCCGAACGATATACCAGCCCATCCATAACCACTTCAGCGCCCGGCGCGTACTCCCGCAACGCCATCACACTATCCCGACTGGCCAGTTCACGGCGGCGATAGCGGTTATCTTCACGCCCCTTTTTCACTTCATATTCACGCCTTATCCGCTTGAATTGCGATACAGTCATATTGTCAAATGCGGCGATGTGAGTAGGAAACCCATAAGCAGGTAGAAAACCTTGCGTAGCCAGTTCCCGCAACAGATATTCACCGGACATTCGGGCCTTTTGGTACTGAGCCGCTTTGTAAGCTGGATTGCTTTCTCCAGCGCTCTTGGTCGTCTCTTCCTGGCGAGTAAGTGCCTCCCATTCTGGTTGCCACACCTCGAATACTGCCTCCATCGCTTTTCCTGTTTCCTGCACCAATCGAGCTGGCTCTCGTCCCTCGTAAAGGCTATGTCGAACCAATTGGCGCAGACCGCCTATCAAACACTCCTCTTGAGCATCGAATGCCAGGCACCATGCAATAAAACGTTCGGCAGGAATTGATTCTTCAAGTCCGGTAAAAAACCAACCACTGGTCAGTTTAGAAGCGTCCTGCCCACTAGCAACAATCTGGGTCGCCAGGAAATGAGTTAATACCAGAGAGTTAACGTGCCGCTGCACAATCACAGCACTATTTAGCGAAACCATAGGAGAGGGCAGTGGCGTCACAAAAGGCCAGTCAGTGTTTGAAAACACGATCTGATCGTGGGGATTGGATTTACAGAGGGTGAGTGAAACCGAACGAAGTTCATTGCGTCGCCCTGCCCGCCCGGCACGTTGAAGATAATTAGCCGGATGAGGCGGAACATTGTTCATTGCCACTGTCGCAATACCACCGATGTCGATACCCATCTCCATAGTAGTGGAACACGATAGTAAATTAAGATCACACGATTTGAATGCCTTTTCATAGCGATCTAGGCGATCAGCAGGCTGTTGTGCTGAATGTTCGGCGGTAACAAAATAAGGGGATAGCTCGATGGCGCGATCATTGAGTACAGGCCAATACCCTTCCTCCCTTAGCTGCTCAATCGCTCCCTGATTTTTAAGCCAGCTTCGAGTTCTAGCCATATGAGCAAGGTCGTTGGCATCACCACCAAACGCTTCATCATATAGAGGGATTTCAACCTGCTTACACTTCGCCGTGGCATCTGTATGCTGAAGAGGCAAATAAGGAGTAATACCCCGAAGAGTTGTATCAAGAAAACGGCGAGTGACTGGGCAAATCCACGCCGTGGTGATAGGAACAAAAGCCATTTGCTTCAGTGCCAAAATCCTACGCCCACCCGTCGAGTGAAGAATGCCACTCTCCTCCGTCAACGCTTTCCAGGCAGCGTTCAATGCTGCATCGACTATATCTTCGCCATAGGGGGTTTCAATGTCCGCTTTCAGAATATAGGCCAACAGTCTCACTAGCGTACTGCGATAATTAGGCCGTTTTTTGCCTTTCGACAAGATGTATTGAGCGCGTGGCCAGCGTCTCTCCTCCTGCGCTTTTTCCTTTCTGTTCTGCTCAACCAGCCAGGTTTGTGGAAACGGTATTCCTAACCAGTGGCGGCAACTCATTGAGATCTCAAGCGAGCCGCCTGCTCGAACAAAAAAATCCAGCGAGAGTTTTAGAAAACTTCGCCACTCCTCAAGAGTAAACCCTGGGTGAGGTATCGTAATTTTGTTTAATGCAGGGTAGTCCACTGCCACCAACCCCATCGACTCTAAATTATTGAGCCGCTTTGGCCTACGCCCAAATTCCCTGACCAAAAACATACGGGCTAACGCCATTGGCCCTTCTGGACCGCTGAAGCTTTCATGTGACACATCATTACGGTAGTGACTCAACATACGATCAAAGTCTGTTCTTTGATTGGCCAGCTGGTGAGCCATCTCTTCAAAGGGAATGGGAGTAGGTTGAGATAAAGAATCTAGTTTTTGCCGTTTCTCCGTTAACCTACCCTCAATAATTTTCTTCCCCTCTTCTGTGGGAATAATGGGGAGAAGCCCTTCATCTTCGGCTATCTCTTTTCGGAGTTTATTCGCTTCAGCATCAGATGACTTCATTCCGTCTCTTAATGCCAAGTGATAGACCAAACCACGCACTCGGTCGCGCTCCGATTCCTGTTGCAATTTAGCTGCAATTCGAGCAGTTCCCTGACGACTATCGTTAAATGTAAGAAGACGACGCCCTCGATAAGGATGTTCCGCAGGTGCATCTCCATCCGGTGCAAACTCCAGCAACGTAGGCAAAATGATCCCAAGTGAAAATGGCGCACCAATGCGAGCTTCCTGAAAAAGCTTACGACGACGATTTCCATGACCTTCTCCACCGCAGCAGGGACAAATGAGGCCGTCACCTCCATCGCCATGAACAATCACCCTCAGAGTCTCGTCTCCATCGTCAGCTTCGACATATTGACGGCTTTGCCGGTGGATCACCTCTTCACCGGTATAATCCAAGCGACGATTAACGATTAAAACCTTTGTTTCTGGACTGTGAAATGCCTCATCTTCGAGATCCTCGTCCTCCAGATTAACCTCATCTTCTCCAGGCTCTGCTTCCAGCTCAAACTCATCAATGGCATTGAAGTTAACGGGATGCAGCAACCGACCTCCTCGGTCGGCTGCCAACAAATGGGGAGCACCACAATCATCACAAGCAACCAGTTCATAGGCGGGGCTACCACAACGACAATGTTGACGTGGCTCCAGATAGAGTTGCCCGAAAGGCCACTTTTCATCATGTAGCGCTGTACCTGCCTTTTCTGGACAGTTGGAATCAGCACAGGCCCAGATTCCTGAGAGTGTCTGATGAAACAGGTGGGCACGTAGCGGTAAAAAGGAAAAGCCATCTGCACTTCGAGCAGCACTTAGAAGATCGAGCCAACAAAGCGCTTCGTATTGTTGATCATGAGTGATAGATTTCACGTTAGGATAGAGAGTACGGCACACCTCTGAGAGCCGCGCAACCATGCCATTACCACCCTTTTCTCGGTTCTTCTTTTCATTATCAATAAAAAGACGACGGATGGCCCGAGCCGTGGGGTGAGTAGCCAAAGCAGCATAACGAGCAACAGAGGCATCGTTGGAAGACTTCCCTTCACCCAACTCAAGTAGTTCATTCAAGTTACCTGGTTTGTTCTGCTCCACCTCAGGTAGCGTCGGGATATGACGGTGCCCGGCAAC
This sequence comes from Gammaproteobacteria bacterium, assembly GCA_022712915.1. Classification (GTDB taxonomy): domain Bacteria; phylum Pseudomonadota; class Gammaproteobacteria; order UBA6429; family Thiohalophilaceae; genus JAHEDB01. Next base: position 12,367 of record JAFLJQ010000056.1, read on the forward strand.
AAGATGTACACGATCCAATCCAACCCCTGCCACGTCTGCCAAAAACCGCTTCAGCTTTTCTCCTGCCTCCCCCTTTGGATCTCCAATGGTGGCCGAGGTTGCAACAAACCGAACTTGGTCGGGACGCACACCGAAGGCATGGAGCACTCGCCGAATCAACAATGCAACCTCCGCCGCCTGAGACCCCACATAGGTATGGGCCTCATCCAACACCACCCATTCCAGCTTACCCTGGGATTGCTCCAAGATAGGGGAGTCAACCGTGCGTACCAGCATGTACTCCAGCATCGTGGCATTAGTCACCAAAATAGGCGGAGGTGAGGCACGAAGCGTCTCCCTATCCATCACCTCACTGGGGTAGTCACGCTTCTGATGGGTGGGAATTTTTTCTGGCGTATTACCATTGAACAGAGAAAACCGAATATTGTCATCGAAATGATGCGTCCATGCCCGTAAACGCTCGCGCTGACTATTGATCAACGCATTCAGAGGGTAGAGAAAGAGCGCCCGGACACCGATCAACTGGCTATTTTTTTCCGCTTGAAGTCTCACCAATCGATTAAGAATCGGCACCATGAAACATTCTGTTTTTCCCGACCCCGTACCACTGGCAACGACCAACGATTGCGGTGTCTCATTCGCCAATATTTTCCACGCTTTTAGTTGATGCACATAGGGATGGCGATTACTATTAAAACGGTAGTCCTCGACCAAGTTCTTAGGCGGTTGATCCATCGCGCGTACCAATTCATCGGTTAACAATGCGCCCGCCAGATCGGACATCATCAATTTCTCTTCTTCCCACCCAAACGTTGCTTCAAACGTAGGGTCTGCAAGAAAACTCCCAGTCTCACCGAAAGGCTGAGAGAAGAGTTCTGACAGGTGGCGATATAACGGAACGTGAGCAAAACCCAACCGACTGAGTACTGCTGATTGCGAGCGGTCAGCTAGTTGAGGCAATAGCTGGGAAAAATAAAGCTGATCCATTATTGAATTCCTAAAGTTGCATTACACCAGTAGAGAGGCAGCGGGCAATAGTTAAGTCAAAGGCTGTAGTGAACCAATCTTGATCAAAAGCCATATATGTTCGTAGCGTGTGAATGCGCTCCGGGTGTTCAAACCATTCATGCGTGTGATTGGTTGAAACCTGTATTGCAAGCAGAATAGGGAGACCTATTGTAGTATCTTTGAAATTGTAACTCTCTCCAACAAACAGGCGAGTGGTTTCACTCCTCTTACGAATAGTCTCAATGGCATAAAAAATATTAGTATCACTCGGCCAGTTGTCATCCGCATGATCCCGAAACAATCTTATCAATGCACTCTCTTCCCCACCAAACATTTGCTGTAGAAAGAGAGCATCGCTAGTGGGATGGCGCATCATCGTGACTTCCTTGCAGTTATCTTCCAATACAATCGACTTTACGATTCCCAGTAACTTCCCTAACGCAGGGCAAAAAATGGAAATCTCATTTACTCTACTATTCAAATGTTTGCCGAATTGGCTCTGCCCCAATTCATCGCCAAACAATGCAATGGATTGAAGCTTTACCTGGTGAGCAGCATCAAGCCATGCTTGTATTGGCACCAGTTCCCAAAGAAAAGGTTGTTCCAGTGAAAATCTTCCGAGAAAACCATCAGGCAAGTTGCTCATGTGCAGAGCCAGTGCCGCCATGCCCGCCGGTGAATGAACAAACCGACGCCACACATCCAGAGTCGCCAAAGGTAGATGACCCAGATGGTTAGCAAGGTGCTTCAAATCACCCCAGCCAGGATCACAATAGTCCGCTGTCATAGAAGTGATAACTTCATCCATCGCCACAGCGCGATTCCCTCGGCTTTCAATGGCCAGCGCATTCGCCAATGGCGTGCTCGCCGCACTATCGCCAGTCACTAGCCAAAGAGTAGGCCTAAAGACGAGAGCGGATTCATTGCTAGGATAGATAAGCCAAGCCCCTGGTGCTCTTTCATCAGGATTAAAAGCCCAAGCTCCCGTTGCAACACCTTGTGATCTTATACTGTTTAGAGAAATCGCCTCATCCGCAGGGTGCTCAAGTCGTAGCGCCCGCACTGGCAGTGTATCAATAACCTCTGAAGCAATGTGTTTAAAATGTTGACTTGTAATTAACACATCGGATACTAACCTATTCAAGCGGCAAGCATACCGAGACACACGCACACTCAAAGCGCATTGGTTGTTGATCAACAAAGAGACCTCTACCCACGCATCAAGTAACTCATCTGCAGCAAGTAGCTGTTGAATATCCTCAGCAAAATCCTGCAATCGAATATCCAGGCGCGAAGTGCCAACAATAGGATGAATGCGATGCCTTACCTCATGTTCATTTTCCCGTTCTTTGGTATGGAGCAAATGAAGAACAAGTTCCACCGGCATGTGGGAGCGACAAAAACTAACAAGACGTACCCCAGCCAGACTTTGAACGGACAACCAGCTATCCGCAGCAAGATCAGCGCCTGTTGCGTCAAAACCACGCGCACCCTTGGCGGGAAACGGCAGCCGAATTTTTGCAGGCTCATTGTTCTGCTCCCAGGCCAGCTCCAAGTCCAAGCACTCAGGAGCAACTGACTGACATGACGTGCAGTAAAGCGACAGCGTGTCACCTTCATGCTTCAGCTGAAAATCAACATCAGTTGCCCCAGCAAGAGTGGCACTCACCAGTTTCCAATGATGCAGATGAATGACTCCTTGATTGGCATCTATCGGTTGATATTCAACGGATGCATCACGGGGTAACAACACCATTTTTGCCTGGTGGCGCAATTCACCCTTTTCTTCGAAGGAAGCCTTTACGGGCCCCGCGATATCGCATGAGTGCCCCCATGACACACTCCTGTCCGCCACGCGGTGTGCGGCTCCTTCTCCATAAAGAAGGGAAAGATGAGGCCGGTCATGAAATGCATACGTTGGCCGCATGAACTCCAACCAGATCCGGTCGCCACTCCACTGAAAGCTCTCTTCTACCGCATCGGCGCGGCCCGTCCGAATTGTCCAGCGCAGTCCTAAACGACTCTTTACAACCACGACACCACGAATGGAATAAATCTCACGATCGGGGTTTTCCAAAAATGCGATTAGCTTATAAAAGCCATCACCATTATGACCTATGGCCGTATCAGCGGGGATAACAAGAAAGGCCTCCACCGCCGAAACATCGCCACCACCCTGGCGGATTAATCGGGGAGATTGTTCAGGCTCACACTCAAACACCCAGGGCAATTCAGTGTCTAGGGGTTCACCCTTACGAATCGTTATGCTCCAACTTTTGCCATCGGGGCATCTGAGACGAAGTCGGTGCTCAGCCATGGCTAAGTCACTCTTCAGCTCACGAGCACAGCGTTCGACTCGATAGGCTTCGTGCCCGGCTATTTTTCTTGCCCCCAAAGGGCGTTGATAATCAGCCACTTCCAAAATCAGTTCAAAACTACGGGGTAACGAATAGCTCTCTCCAACAGTAAAAAGTGAGCGAATATCGTCCGCCTGCAACTTCTCCGGCAGATCGATATTGGAATGCACAGTCCATATATCGCTTTCTTTATTATCCAACCACCGCTCTGCGAAAATAACACAGCTTGAGCGATTAACCCGTGCCTCTGTGACATCACGAATCAACTGCTCAATAAGCCCCTGAACCTCGCCATCTTCAACGGGAAGCGGAAAACGCTCCCGCCAGCGAGGCACCCGCTGGTCAAGCTGAGTGACAGCATCGGCACTCTTCGTCAATTTCGCCTCACTCTTAAGGTTAAGCACAGTCGTAATCACTTCTGCTAAAAGGAAATATATCTCCTCCTGCTGATAGCTTTTTGGTAACGAATCGTTAAGACTTTTAATCCACCCTCGAATCTCCTTAAATCCTGCACCACCACCCACAGCAAGCTTAAGCACTCGCCGCAGTATTCGACCAATATTGCCTTTTTTTTCACTGGCCAGTAGCTGCATTGGCAAACCACCCTGAACTGCTACCGAACCAATGTAGACTAACCCAGCGGTTTCTGATAATTTCAAGCTCCAGCCACGCAAGCCACGCTCAATACATTCTCCCCTTTGAGCAGATGACCAGTTCTCTTGGTGTACGCCAAGGTCAGCCAGGATTGGTGCCCAAGACCATTTTGAGCCATCATAACGGCGACGCCACCATTCAGCAGCGTAAAGGACAAAGAGAGAACAGAAGAGAGGGTTAGAGTTGGCAAGAGAGGCCAGTGTTCCAGATTCCAAATGGTTTTCAAGTTTATGGCTTAAGGTAGTTTCCAGCGATTCAAACTGCGCCTCTGTTAACCGATAAGCATAGAGAGGACGACTATCAGGAGAAGAAATATCCTGCGACTCAAAAAGTTGTCGTCTCCAGTGCGAAAGTATCAATACTTCCTCATCACAAATCATAGTACCCTCAAGAGGTTGTAATTTAACCTACCATAGAACCGTTTTAATACCTAATTTAGCTGAAAATACGAACACGAATATATCTCAGGGTCAGTAGCACTCACGCCATTAATTACAGACAGAGGCGTTATTTATGCGCTCCCTAATCCTGACTTTAAATCTTGTTATAACGGTTTGGCTATTTTTACATCATAACTGCCCCGTAGTGGGTTACCGCTTTTATTGGGAGCGTCATGGTCTTTATAATTGACCAGGATTGTTGAAACGCTTAAGCCAATGACTTCTATTGGCTGCTCTTCTACACAGGCAGAAAACTCATAACCGCTAATAATGCAATTCTCCAGAGTATGTTCCATAAACTCCATCACGTTATCGGTGCAGGTACGTACATATTTAATCATGACCTTCTTGCCGGTGGAACCAAAGACCAACTCTCTCAAAAACTATACTGAAAATCAAAAACAATTCGCTTGCCAGGATCGGCAGGCATCACCGTATCATCATTGGCATGAGCCTCTATCGGGACAGCCAACATTAAATTACCGCTGAATTTTACACCTTGAGAAAACTGTAAACCTATCCCCCAGTTTGAAACATTTGCATCAACGCTCTTTGCCGTGGCCACCTCGGAGATGGCTTGTTGTTTACCATAGGCAACATCCAAAAAGACAAAGGGTTTAATAAACTCTTTAAGATTCAAACTATCAAACACCGTGACATCCATAAAACCGGGACTATTAAAGACCCAATCTATGCCAAGGTAAAAGGCATCATCAGCACTAAACAAGTTGGGACTATAGGCTCTGGCTCGGGTGGGGCCACCCAACTGGAAACGTACAATAGATGACAAGTTGGTTTCATCAGAATATTGTGCATTGCTACGGATGATCAGCCTGGAATTGGCATCAAAGAAGGGAACTTTGGCAAAGGTCAGAAAAGTGTAATCCAGGTTGTATACGTTATATTCATTACTGTTACGCCCTACTTGTTGCTGTTCATATTCACCCTTGGTAAATTTAATACTGCCCTGATGTAGTATTTTGCTCTTTTCATTCAACTTATCAAAGTTGAACGATAAGATGGTGTTGCTGACCTTTTCATCGAGAAAGTTAATGCTGAGATCTGAGGTTATTTCCTCGTATGCCAATTCAATATTGTAGTTGCTAATACGACTTCGTTTGAATATATAGCGGCTGGCAACTTTGTTTTGTCTGACTTCACCTTCGATCTTCAGCGATGAAGAAGCCAAGGACTTATCAACAACATATTGGTTGGATGAAGAACTCACCAATCCCTTCAAGCGGGGCGAAAACAATTTTGTCTCATAACGTACACGCCAGTAGGTGGTATTGGCAGGTGATGTGGTCACTAGGGTACTTAAGTGCAATTGATCGGCCAAACCCAGGGGGTTATTGATCTGTATGTCTGCGTAGGTGCGGTACAACCCGGCATCTTCTGTGCCGTGATTATCAATTCGCACGTTGGAATTAAAACGGTCTTCCTGTTTGACATTGATGTTTAACTTGCTGTCACCGACCTGATAGCCGGATTCAAAATAACCATCAACGGTCAGTCCTGGGTAGTCGTTTATCAGGAACAAGCGCTCTTCAACTTTATCACCGGTCACGGGATGGGTTAATACATCATCAAAGACATCATGGATAGCTGATGTACTATAGAGTTGATTATTCTTCACTTTGACTTCACCCAATACGCCAAGTAGTAAGGTCAAACTGACCACGCCACCTCGGACTTCCTGTTTTGGAATAAAGGCCTTAGCCAGAATAAAGCCTCTGTCACGATAAAAGGTGGTGATTTGATCGGCAATGGCCTCGATTTGGCCTAGATGAATACCACGTTTGGCGCGTTGTTCTCGTACCAGCCAAACGAGGCGTTGCAATTCAATGGTGGTGACATGACGGTTGATGCTTTCTTCCTCAATATCAACCAGTAAGTCGGTGACTTCGCCTATTTCTTCCTGGGTGTAACCCAAGGGTAATATTTTATCATCCTTCATTAGATCTCGGCGTATCTGATCCACCATGTTGTTAATTGCGGCACGAGTAATACCCAGTTCAGGGTATTCAACTAAACCCTGAATACGAAATTCTTTGATGGCTAATCGCGGCCCGGATTCTGGATCAGGGTTTCGATCCCGCACATCGGGGATGTCCAGATCCTGTACCATGGTCTTGCCCCTTAACATCGGGGTCTCGGTGATCTCTGGCATATCAAGAAACCCGGCCATGACGACAAGGCTATGTGATATACCAAAAACAAGAAGTAGAGCAGAAAGTAGAGTTTTAAATAATTTTACATAAGACATAATTCTTATTGTCGGCATCATGCCTTTACATACATTAACCTGAGAATATAAAACAGCCCTTACAATCAGCAACCGAACTTTTGTATCGTCATCCATTAACGCAGCGCGGTGTAGGTTTTTAATTGCACCTGTTTAAAGTAGGCCCCTTCTTCTTCATTACGCAGCAAAACAGCAAACTGTTTTCCTTTTTCGGTATCAAACATTTTCATTTCAAGCCACAAGGGCTGACCTTTGCCACCCAATTTTTCAAACAAGCCAAAGATTTCTTTTTCATCAAAAAAAATTTTATAGACAAGATTTTCCTTCTCTGGCCGCTTCCAGACAAAATACAATTCCGATGGCACCGCACGATCCTGTTTCGCCAGGGCGGCATCAAGAGGGACGTAGAGATAATCCTCTTCACCGTTAAAATATTTGAGGGTGTAAATCAGATCATCACGAACAACAATGTTGGTAAACAGCGGCTGCCAATGATAACGCTTGCGGTGATAGCCCTCCCACAATCCAAAGGGGATGCCGTTTTTTTTGAGTGCTCCAATAGCCTCTGGGGTTTTTAATGCCCCTTTGATAACTTTTTTAACAAAATCATTTCGGGATATATCAGGATTATCAATAATCACCGTCCAATCAACATCCTTTTTCTCGGCTTGCCCCAAAAAGATCGCCGTGGTCTTATCAAGGCCAGATACCCAAACCGACACCGCCCCTCCCGGCGCAACCCCAGCCACCATTTGGTCATAGGTAATGTGCTCCCCATTTCTAGGACTAACATAGCCCTCATTAAACAGCGACAAAATCTGCGCATAGGGCAGTTCAAAGTGGCCGCTATAAAAGACATTCTCGGTGTAAGAGAAAAAGGTTATGGCCACGGCATTGGGTAAGGACTTGCGATCCGCCCCCACAATATGGGAAGAATGACCGATCCCCCAACCGTGATAGATCCGTTTTTGATCCGGGATATAGAGTGATCCCCCGTCAGGAAAGGAAAAACGTCCCGAAATAATTTGCATCGGGTAATTTTCAGGAGCGCTCTCGCTTGCCTGCCAGTTAAACTTATCCATGCTTGCTCCCAATAGCGTGTGTGAAAAAAGGAATGATAAAAAGAATAGAGCCCTCACCGTATGACTAGCCATGGTAGATCTTCCGGTAGCGTTGTCCGTTCCAGAAGTCTGTGCGAGGCTGGTGGCCGGTAGCCAGTCGGGCGGAAAAGTGTAGATAATCGTGTCGCAACCCCTTTAGCCAATCGTCATCCCTTTCCAGCCAGTCCTCCGCCTTTGAACCCCCGTCTTGTTTTTGCGCGACATAGGCATCTATTTTTTGTTTTATTTCACGGAGATTGGCCGGAATTTTCTCTATGTCATAAAATACATCTTCAATGGTAATTGCATTCTCACTGGCAAATCGCGCCATGATATGCAGGGGGATCCGGCTATATTGATTGCTGATCGACTTGCGTTCCACCCGCAAGCGGCCCATTTCATGTTGACTCACCCCCACAGTAAGGTAAAAGGTCTCCAATATCAGTTCCTCCTGACGATACCAGCCCGAGGCAATCAACCGCGCCCGCTCGGTACGGGCCTGCTCAGCCAAACCTTCATAGAGAGGAAAACCCTCCGCCGCCGCGTCCCGATAGCCCCCGCCAATGTCTGAATGCGCCCCCGGTAAAAACAGTTCACTGCCCCGCTTTTTACCGGCACTCTGAATATCCGTCAGAGAAAAATATTCCCGATGCTCGTCCGCCGCCGCCAGTTGCAACACCTTTTTCTTAACCAGACGCACGGCGTTCAGTTTCAAGGCTTTAATGTTGTTGGCACCGAACATAATGAAATAGCCATAGGTGGAAACAGTGTCATACAGTCCGGCAAAATGTACCTCAACTTTTTTTACTGTGTAGCCCAGTGTTTGCAGGCGATGTTGGAGCTTGTCCTCATCTTTGAGTGCCTGAAAAATAAAATAACGCGCCCCCGCCGCTCCCCGGCTAAAACCAAACACATCTAGGATCAGTTCTTCAATAATAATGTCTGTCTCAACTTTCCGCTCAATTTTTTTGACCACGTCCACCAGCCCTTGCTCCACCTTTTTGGGCACACCAGTCATGCCCTTGCCAAAGACATACCCCAGGGTGCTGTCCTCTTCTTTGTCGCTTGTCCCTGGGCCTTCGACATAGGTAGTCAGGGTGTGGGGGAAGCCCTCCGCCGCATCAATATAACGCTCCATTTTTTCTACATTGGTAAAGTAACCACCATAACTGGTGTCTTCACCACCGTATTGCTGATTATTCTGGGCAGCCTCCTGTTGCGCAGTGTCTGACATTTTTTGCTTGAGTTCTACGGCCTTCTTTTGCTCTTCTTCGGTCAGGGTCTTGTCTTCTGCCGACAACAACCGCTGTTCGATATTGGCGCGATTGTTGAGAGTGCCGTCAAAAAACAGGCTGAAGCGGATCTTGGTCTTTTCTTTATCTTGTTCTTTTTTTTCTTCGGCCTGCTTGTCCTCAGCTGTCGAACCAACAAAACTGGGTTCCCCTATTTGCATATCAAATACATCTCCATAATTATTTTTTTATAAATCCCGCTACTTCTATTCCTTTTAAAAATACCCAGGCTAACCCCCTATCGCTCCGACATCCTGTGCCGCCGTTCATCCAGTTCTTCTTCGGTATACAATTGATCTTCTGGCATCATGATCGCAAGATCATCATGGTAATAATTTGTCACAGCAGTAAAGATGGCGGGATCCAGATCAAACAAGGATTCAACCTCAATCATTTGTTGATTGGGAAGCACTGAAAACAGTGAACCAACGGACAATTTAATCGTTGAATTATCAATTATATTGTCCGGGATGGCTCCGTAAAAATCATATGAACTGATATTGGCGAGTAAGGTAAAAGTACCGTGGATATCAAGATAGATAGGCCGGCCCACTTCACCAAAGTTACCTTCGCCCTCGTTGACGATCACGGTCACATCATGGCCGCTAATATCTGGGGGTGTGTTCGCTACAGCACTAAACACTGAACCATTGGTCACGGTCAATTCCATCAGGCTATGGCTATCCCCATGAGCAATCCCGTCTAATAAATCAATATGAACATCTCCTACATTGGTGAATTTAATATCACCGGAGGTGGTCATCCTGGCGGTCACATTGCCTGTGTTATGAATGCCTATTTCACCGCTTGTGTTTGCAATCGACAGGTTGCTGAGTTGGGTTTCTAACGGGTCACCAGCACCCACGCCATTCTTGGCCGTCAAGGTAGCGGTATCACCAATGATATTCATCGCGCTGCCATTGTTGTCAGTTATTTGACCATTGTTAGCTGTTAGTGTTGTTTGATTGGCCGTGACCTGACCCAATGCAATCTGTCCGGCATCAACATTGACTGTGTTGGCATGGATGCTGCCAATTTCAATGTCATCGATATCAGTTATATCAACACGGTTCGCAGCATCGACATTGAGAATATTGAAATTGTTACTCGCATTCGTGAGGGTGATGTTGTGATTATTGGCAGAGAGTGTGGTGGTGCCACCGACAACCAGAGCAGAACCCGATGTAATATCACCGTTGGAAATGATATTGAGATCTCCGGCTATGTTATTGGCCACATTGACCTGTGTCGCAACAGTATTGGTGATGGCCACGTTATTCAATGTACCGCTAGAAGCAGATAGGGAAACAGGCTGAGTAAAACGATTACCCGCATCAGTCAGTCTGATTGAACCGTTATCACCGGCCTTAAATAAGGCTGTTGCAGTATCATTCAGCGTAATGGCACCGCCGGTATTGGTAATATCACCACCACTGGTAATATTTAACGCATTTTGTATCGTGGATGTGCCGAGATTAATGCTGTTTGTATCAACAATGTTAGCCACTGCGGCTTGCGTTATACGGAGGCTGTTAAAGTCATTGGCACCGTTGCTTAGGGTAATATTATTGCCGGCATCCAGAGTCGTAATTCCCGCAATCTTAAGCGCACCGGTTTGCTCAATATTGCCTGTACCGTTAGCAACAACATCCAGAGAACCTGTAATGTTCGCACCTGCCAGGGTGATATTATTAGCATCATGTAAACGAACATTATTGGCATCGGTAAGTACAATGGTTGAGAAGTCATTGGCATCATTATTTAAGGTAATGTCATTACCTGCGTCCAGGGTCGTGGTTCCCGTAATTTCAAGCGCACCCGTTTGATCAATATTGCCCGTACCTTTGGTAACAACATCCAGTGTCCCCGTAATGCTCGCTCCCGCCAGGGTGATATCATTGGCATCATGTAAACGAACATTCCTAGCACCGGTAAAGACAACTGTTGAGAAGTCATTGGCATCGTTGCTTAAGGTAATGTCATTACCCGCTGCAATGAGTGTTGTTGTCCCTGTTGCATTGCTGATCTTCCCCACCTGCGTGATATTGCCATTACCTAAAGCCGTGACTTGTAAGCTATCACGGATGGTCGAAGTATCTAATTCGATATTATTGGCACCAACCAGATTAGAGCGGGTGCTGTCGACAGATATTCTGTCAAAATCATTTGTTAATTCTATCAGGGTAATGGTATCCGTTGCGGTTAATGTCGTTAAAGCATTGTTACCATTATTGATCAGGTTCATGTTCGTGTTTTGACGAATATCATTACCAATACCACCGGCCGTTAAGCTAATATTGGTATTCGCCCCCGTATAATTAATCTTTTCCGCCTGAGTGATCGTGCCATTAACTGTTGTTACCATTAGGCTGGCACTATCTTGACTATTAGCAAAGGCACCTAACTCTATATTATTGGCATCACGTAAGGTAATATTCTTTGCATCGGCCGTAACGCGGGTAAAATCATTACCGACATTGTCAAGTGTTATCAAATCATCTGTTGCCGTCAACGTGGTAAGCGACCCCGTGCCATTATTAATCAAACGTGCATTTGAACCTTGAACAATATTGCCATTACCACCAGCGGTCAGATGAACATTTGCATTGCCATTACTGACAGTAATCGTTGAATCGGCTAGCTGCGCTATATTACCGTCCGTTGTAATAACCGTTAAGGCATTACCCGCACCGGTAAGGGTAAGGGTTGAAGTACCGAGATTGATTTGATTTACATCATGAATAGATGCAGTAGCCGAGAGGATATTTAGTTTATTAAAATCATTGGAAGTATTTGTCAGGTTAATATTACGCCCCAATGCCGAGAGTGTGGTGAGACCGTTTACGTTTAAGTGTCGGGTTTTATCTAATGATTGTGTAATGCTGCCACCGCTTGCGGTGACGGTCAGGTTACCAATACCTGTATTGATAGTGCCTAGATTGACACCGACACCAACATTAAGAGGATTTGCACCTTGCGTAGTAATCGTGACATTGCCATCACCTATGGCATTGCTACCTTGAGTATTAATTGTTGCACTATTTCCTCCCTGTTCAAAATAAGTAGGAATATAACCTGTCTTACCCACAGTAAAATTCCCACCACGGGTTTCAATCTCAACTCCCTGATTTAAAATAACGGCACCCTTGGCATAAAGGTTGACAGAAAGATTTTCATTTCCATCCGCACCATCGTGAATGGACTTGTTGTTACCAAAAGTAATACTACCATCGGCCTGCAAGGTCAGTGTTCTATTCGCTGAGGTATTACCGATTCCGTTGTAATCTAAACTTGCGTTCCATATAATATCTCCAGCCTCCGTACCAGAGTCTCCGGCAGCACTGGTCTTGATGGTAACATTACCATTATCTTTAAGTACCTTTTTGATATCTTTAACATCAACATTGGCACCGGTGGCAACAGCCTCAAAGGTGAGCACATCAGGTTTATCAATAGCCGGGTTCGTAGCAGTGGTTGTAATCGTGATATTGTAGGGGTCGATCAACCACTCCCCCCCTATCCCTGCAACGGCAGAAACATCCGGTGCACCTATCAAGTCAAAACCAATTAAGCCGGATGTTTCAATAAAGCCGCCATTCCCTCCGTTGATGCCACCCCGCGCAGAAAGTTTGCTATAGATACGTGCTGAATCAGCGGCAAAGGCAATCAGTTTTCCGCCATCCCCCTTGTCCAGGGCATCAACCTTGATCCGGGTGTTGTCACCCAGATAGAGGTAATTGGCATTGTGGATCAACGGGTTCTTTCCTTCCTGATCACCGCCAATCAAGGCTGTGCCACCCCCATTGGCACCGGAGACATCAATCACGGCTTGATCAGTCATGCCCACCTTGTCACCCAACACCTTGATGATCCCTCCCTGGCCATTCGCCTCAGAACGGGCAGAGGTCAAACTGTCTTCTGTTAACAGCGTGGTATCCCTGGCATGGAGTTCAATCTCTCCACCATCCCCGTTAACATTGTCAGCCTTGAGACTACCACTGCTGCTGACATTCTCACCCACTAAAACAATCCGTGCCGTATCATTGGCAGCAGTTGAGAGACTGTTTTTTTAGACATCAATCGATCCCGTGTTCTCTACATCGGCCCCGCCCCCCAGGGTATAGCTGCCATCATTATTCATCACCACACTGGTGGCCCGTATGCGATCTATGTTGATCACTTGTGAAAAGATCTCTTTGCTAACGCTGGCCGTTAATAAAACATGGCCTCCCTCGGCACTGATCTCACCACTGTTCAGTACCGCCGGATCGATCCCCAGTTCATCCTGCAATACGGCCTTGTTGATCTTGATACCTATCAGACCGGCATTATCAAAGGTCAGCACCGCCTCTTTCCCTGCCACCAGATTCACAGAACCCAGTTCAGCGGCAATCAGGCCATCGTTTCGAACCTGTTTGCCTAGCAAGGTGACGTTCCCCCCAGTCGAGGCCCGGATGATACCGCTATTAACCACCCGGCCTTCAGTATCAGGCACATCTTTAAAAATATACTGGCCATTCATAAAATCAGAGGGTTGGATATCCAGGCCGGAGGCAATAATACTGCCGACGTTAACAACAGCGGTCGGCGTAAAGAACACGCCATTAGGGTTGACAAGTATTACCTGACCATTGGCATCGATACGCCCCTGGATCTCAGAGGCCGAATTACTGAGGATGCGGTTTAGAGAAATAGACGAACTATTTGGTTGAATATAATGGACTCGCTCACCTTCGCCCACGTTATAACTTTGCCAGTCAATGGCCATTTTATTTGACAGGTTTGAGTCTTGAACAATCGTTGTCGTATTACCCGACTGGGTAATCGTACCGGAACCCCCTGTCACTTCACCACCTTGTGGGCCAGCATGGGCATAGGGCACCCATGCAATATGACTAAACAACAGGGTAAAAAATAGAGCCTGTGTCCAGGCATGAATTGAGCTTGCTACATCCAATGTATGGTTTTTCATTTCTGTTCCTCGCTCCCCTTGTTGTTTATTTGCTGATTAAAAATCAACAGCCATAGTCTTATTTCTGATGGTTTTTTAGAGCCTGTATAATTTCACGCCTGTCTACAGCAGGCTGTTCTTTTTGTAGTGCCAAAGCAAGACCTAATGGCGTTAAATCTATAGAAGGAGGTTTTATATTGGTAGCCGCGCCGTGTTTTAATAAAAATCTCACATTTTTTATATTGTTAAACAGTACCGCACTATGCAGAGGCAAAAGGTTAGCCGTCCCATAATGATTAACGCCATTAATATCGATGCCGTTTAAGAGATAATATTCTGCTAATTTGTATTTATCGGTTATATCCTTCCCATTCAATATAAATGCCAAGCCCATGCCACTTTCCAATGTTTCAACATCTTTTTTTATATTTCGATGATTAAACATATAGTATTTACATAATTTACTTGGTATAAAAATACTGCCTTCATTTGAAGAGCACAATATCATTTCTGAAGGCTCCATTTCCGACATGTCATATATCATTAAGCCAAACACACTGGCTAGAAATAAGACAACAATTACAGCAGCAATTTTTATTTTCATGCAACTAGCCCCAAACTTTTAATAGCTCACAAGAAAGGGATTTATTATAGGCTACAAAAGCACCGGCCCCTTTTTTAAGCAAAGCAGTTCGCACAAGTATGACTAAGGAAGACATAAATCTCCGTTCTATTTCTTTACGTACAAGTTCATATATTTGCATATCTTGTAAATCATTCGCTTTAGCATGTTTAAACCAGTGCAAAGCTGCCTTTTTTGCGAAATTTTTAAGTATTTTTATTGCCCCTTTAGGTGCATTAAACCCACCTTTAAATATTGCTTCGACAAAACCTAAGGCATAAGACGCATCAATGGCCTCAATTAGAATAGCCTGGGCAAATCCTCTTACCGCATCTGTTATCGGAATGGTGTCAATAAAACCTTCATTATTCTTAAAGAAAAACCTCAAAACAACACGAGTCTCCTCTTCACTCAAAATGAGTTCTTCCGGCTTGAACGTACGAAGTATCTTAAACTTTCCCATCACTCCTCCCGTTTATTTTCCTTGTGCCTCATCAAGTTTACCGGCTTGCAACACTAAAAAATGAACTGCTGCCATTAGTGTATGCAAGCCATAACCCTCTATCTGTTCCAAGATCATTGTCAACGACTGTTGCCATCCCGGTATAACCAGTTTTTGGATTTAGATAGGGGCAATTTATAACCTCTTCAATATCAAATGCTGAAAGTAGATATACATTAACTTGACTAGCGAATGTGACTGTTGCCCCTGGCGATATTGTTTGACAAATTTCAATTCCATCCGTGCTAAAACTGAAAGTACTATCATTTCCGAACCCAATACCAGAGGACGAAATATCAGTACTGCCTTTAAGTACTCCATCCCAATTATCAACTAGATAAGTAGATACCCGATCTAGTGTCGCCACCCTTTCATAAACCGAATCATAGGTCAGCTCAAACGATCCACTCACCTTGCCAGTGCCCGTATTTGCAAAAGTAACATTAAAATGAGAGGCACTCATCACCTTGCCGGTGACTTCCACAGGGGATTGTGCATCAAGCAAGCCATTGACATAAACATTGACTGAGGCCGTGAAGTTATCGCTGCTAATACTGTTGATCGTGCCATCGTATAAAACATGGGCAGTAATGCTGAAAATCATCAATCTGTTATTGTGAATAATGCCCTTCAGATCATTGTATCCTGTACCACCAAGTTGGGCTGTTCCAGTATAAATTCCGCTCGCATCCTGATTCGGCAGAGGAGCCGGATCATCATCCTCCCAAAAACACCCCTGCATCCATAAAGTCGTGCTGAGAATCAACAGCACTAACCAGTTTCGGCTGAGTCGGTTGAATTTGAGCTTAAACATCATCAGGAATTTTCTATATTTAGTAAGTTAAATTAACGCACGGGGTGTATTTTGAGCGGGCACACAAAATCGGCCAAAAGGTATGATATCAATAATATTGATGCGGAGAAAAACTAGATTATTTTCAATGCTTTCCATACTTGCTGTCGATCATCCCTTTTCAGATATTCTATATAGACAACATCTTAAAACACTGGCCTACCCGATGCAATATGACTAAACAAGAAGGTAAAAAACAGGGTCTGTGTCCAAGCACGAAACAACCTTGCTGCACACTGTTAATTATTTATTCGTTTTTTTATCTTGATCTCATTCCCATTCTTTGGAGAATATATGTCATTACTGAAACACCGCCGAACTGCCCCATTGGTCAGCACGGAAAAACTGCAAACCTTCCGGTTTGATCGCCATGATCGCGTCTTTAATACTCTGATGAAACAAATAGGTGGACGTGGATTCGGCCAGCACAAAGATCAATCGCCTTTCTAATGGAATGTCACTGAGGATGTCTTCATCCAGCACCAGTGTTTTAATATCCAGGATATCGCCGTCATCTTCATCAATACTCAACATGGATTTTTCTCTATCAACACAAGCGATCCGATTAAATACATGTACTAATAGGTACGTTGATTATGCGACATGTTGTTGCAGGTCCGTCAGCAGCAGGGATGCTGCTATCGAGCATACAGGGATGTATTTGCAGCGTGATCTGCAATAGCATGTCGCATAATTAATAACCTCATTAGTAGCAGCCAGTAATCGTATACGTCATCTCCCACCGGGATATGGGCTGGGATAAGCTGGGTGCCGCCAATGTGCAGCGGTTCCAGGACATTTTTAATGCGTTCCCCCACCACGGGTTTAGGCAAGCTATGGTAGTCGACCATAACCGGTTGGTCAGGAATTGGCGGCCCCAAACATAATTTAATGGGTTCGCTCACCATAATGGGTTTGCCTTTGCGAAACATACCATTTTTTGATCCCATCCAAGAAGGGGATAGTTGCTCCCATTGCTACGTTCGATAACATAGTATTCCTGATTGAACATATTTACTCTCCAACCTTCAAGTCTAGTGTTTTCACAGGAATCAATTTCTTGGTTTGATGCTGTTTTATATCGTGTGTGCGCTGATGCGGACAGGTACAGCCTTTCTTGTCAGGGATATTTTTTACACCACCGCAACCATTCTGCCCTGACTGGTAATCCTTACCGTCTGAGGTGATTGTCCAGGAATAATCATTTATATAGCCCAGTATTTCAAGGCTGATTTTATTAAGTTTTTTAATCAAACTGCCAGGGTCACTACAAAATTTTCCATCTTCAATATCGTCAGCAATTTTGTCAATTTTCTTATTCACTGCATCCGGATATGACATATTCAAGACATTGGTCTGGCCGCTGGAGTGATTACTCAGGTGCAGCGGGGCATGTATCTGACATGCCAAGTCCATTTTCATCGGTAACATCACACCGTTATTTTTATGGTTGATGTCATAACCAAATTGGTAACAATAGTCCTTCCAATCCGGGTTCGTTTCTACACTCATTGCCTCACTACAAATAATATGGTGGGCTGCCAAAGATCTTAAACCGCTATACCAGGGATGCGCTTCCTTATCCCACCCTTTGAAAATCCTTCTGCTCAAGCTGCCGCTCATGCCGACGTGTTGGCCCGGTTTTTTGGCAAAGTCATGCTCATCTTTATCGCAATAAGGGCATTTTTCCTTCTCCTCTTTTTCTGTACTCATCACCACCACCGGCGCTGGCTGGCTTTGCATGATAGGGCCGGGCGGGGTGTTGCGGTCATTGCCGGTGAAGACATCCGTGTTTCTGACAACCGGCTTGCCATCGATTTTGACATCAAAGGAATAGCTCACGGGATGGGCCTTACCTTTGGTCTTGCCGGAAATAATGCCGCCAATGGCCCCCGCCTCATCCCCGCTTGAGGTGCTAAAATTGAGCCTGTAAATTAAATTGTGTAACTGCTCATTAATTAATACCCTAACCTACAGGAAAATTAATAATGAGCATAGTGATGAACGAGAAAGAGATGAGGGCCTTGGCAGGACAACTGGCCAAGAACATAAAGACAGAA
>JAFLJQ010000087.1 GCA_022712915.1 Gammaproteobacteria bacterium
GATGAAGAAGTGATTCGCAAGTATATACGGAACCAGGAAGTAGAAGAGAAACGCCAGGAGCAGATGCGACTAGAAGGACTTTAATAGCCCCCTTTGGGGGCTTTCATCATACCACCCGCTCTGCGGGTGGTTGTTGATTAATTTAAGTTATTTAAGGATGAGGCCTTATTTAACGACTTTGTTACTGTTTAAAGGACGGGGGAGGAATGATCCGGGTAAGCGGTGTTGTTTTCGAGATGGAATTGTTGTTTTGTTTAATGGTGACTGCTGAGGCACAGGCAAGTGAAGATGGTGTGCTGGACGTTACGTTGGGTAGTTGGAATAAGCAGACTATTTTACTATCGATGATAAAAATGATGCTCAAGAATATAATGAGAAGGCCTATTTTTCTGGGACATCTTCGGAACCCTTTTTAGTGGTTACTATGAAAGATCTGATTTCTGACTCCGGTAATAAATTTCGATTTACCATCGAGGGAGGATATACGCGCTTCATGGTTAATGAACAGAGCTTTTGGGGTGTAACACTTAATCTTGGAACTTCGATTGAAGGTAAATACTTATATGCTGTGCCTCTGTTATATTACAGCACTATGGAAAAAAATATTGACCCCTTCAAGTCGAGCGGATTCAATATTGGGCTGGGATATGGGCTTGCTTATTTACAGGCCGATGGGATGTATGTGAATACAAAATTGTATGCTAGTGATTCTCTTTCTAAGAAAAATATTTCTGTTAGGGAATTAGGTGATATTGCTCAGATGTTTATATCTTATCAAATAAGAGGCTTCCATCTGGGTTTTAAATTATTGGGAGCAGATTTTAAACAGGGCGATGCTGATAATAATATTTTTTCAGTGAATGAGGCGGGATTTGATCTAGGTTATATGCTGTATTTCTAGAATGTTCAAAATTGTTTATAGGTTTTTTGCTTAAGGGCTTCTTTGGCTATTTTTTATGATTTTTTAGGTCTAAATTGCTTATGTCCATTATCGAGTTTGTTGGTTTTGCTAGCCTGCTGTCAGTTATCTGGTATTGGGTTTCTGGAATGCGTGCTAAGGAAACGGCAAGTTTGGTTGGTGCGCGTATCTGTAAAAAACATGATGTCTCTTTTCTGGATCAGAGCGTAGCTAAGATAAAAACGCGTGTTCGTAGAAATGTGGCGGGTCATATTGTCTTTTATCGTGAGTATCAGTTTGAATTTACCAGTGATGGTGCTTATCGTTATCGAGGTAAAATCTGTTTACTGGGTAATCAGGTGGTATCGACTGAAATGGATCCTTATCGACAGGATGTTGAGTTGCAAAATAATTTACCACCCGGTCGTTAGGGCATCAGGTTAGATATAAGTTCACTGCTGTCCCGTTAAGGGCACGTCTAAAAATTCACTGAAGCAGCGCTGGCATCGTTAAAAACAAGCTCAAAATGCTCATTTACTACGTGTAAACTGCGCGTTCTGCTCATCACCTCCCTATGATGAGCCCCTTCGGGGCCATGTTATCGCATGTCCAAAATCATTCCTGATGATTTTGTCGCTTGTTTTTGCCTTGCTATTATCTGCTTGATTGAATTTTTAGAAGTACCCTTAAGTATTTAACCCATTTTAAAAATCTAAACCGCAAAGGATCATAATGTTATTTTGTTTCTGTATTAGAGGAAAATCAGTTGCTACCGGAAGTATTCAAGCTCATTTTTAATGAAATGCTTGATTTATATATTCTTTGCGCCTTTTTGCTACCTTTGCAGTAAAGTGTGTTTTTCGTGCACGTTTCTTATTCATACCATTTCAATATTTTGTTTCATCCATGTTACGTGTTGGCAATAAGTTTGTTTCACACCAATAATTTCTTCCGCACCATCACTACCGCAATATAATAACTGACGATGGCATAGATGCTTAAAACGGCAATGTGTAATAGTGGTTGCACAACGGGCTGTCCGGTTATCAGTGGCCGAGTTAGGGCGACGGCATGGGGCAGGGGCAGGAATTGCACGAAGCTTTGCATGAGTTCCGGCAAGGTAGTGACGGGATAGAACACGCCACTGACGATGAACATGGGTGTGATGACTAATACGAAGTAATAATTGAAAAAATCATAATTGCTGGCCAGTGAACTCATCATTATGGCAGGCCCCGCAAAACACAAGCCGATGAGAAAGACCACGGGTATGACTAATAGCGCCTGCCAGCCGTGCACTACCCCGAGCAAGAGGGCGACGATCAGGATTGCCGTGCCACTGATCACGGCCTTGGTGGCACACCACAACATTTCTCCGGCGAGGATGTCGTCGATATCTGTCGGTGTGGCCATGATGGCTTCATAGGTGCGTTGTGGCACCATGCGGGTGAAGACGGAATACATGCCTTCAAAGCTGGCGGTAGTCATGGCGGAGGAGGCGACGATGCCTGAGGCCAGGAAGGCGATATAGGTCATGTTGTCCATTTCACCGATAAAATTACCCAACCCGTAACCGAGGCCCAGTAGATAAAGTGCCGGTTCACCAAAGTTTAGCACCATGGCGGGGCCGATGAGGCGTTTCCAGACCAGCACATTGCGTTGCCAGATGGCAAAGGCATTGCGGCGGATGCGGGGCAGTTGCCAGTAATTCATTAGTCGCGTAGCTCCCGGCCGGTCAGTTTCAAAAAGACGTCTTCAAGCCCTGCTGGTCGATGCATAAAGGTCAGGCCCTGTTCATTGCGCAGGTATTCCAGTTGTGGGCCAGCGTCATGGGTGTAGCAATAAAGACTGGTACCGAGGTGTTCCACCCGGCAGTCGCTGATTTTATGGCGAATAGTATTGATCGTGTCTGTGTCGCAACTGCGTAGCTCGATCACTTCTGGTTCGACATGGCGTTTAATGAGTTCAGCCGGTGAGCCTTGATCGAGGATCTTGCCGTGATCCATGATGACTAGTTCATCACACAGGCGCTCGGCCTCTTCCATGTAATGTGTGGTCAGCAACAGGGTTTTGCCTTCATCACGCAATTCATTCAGGCGAGACCAGATCACATGCCGGGCTTGAGGGTCGAGGCCGGTGGTGGGTTCATCGAGGATCACCATATCTGGATCGTTAATCAGCGCGCGGGCAATGGTGAGTCGCCGTTGCATACCACCGGACAGGGTGTCGGTTTTGGCATCTCGTCGCTCACTGAGGGCGGCAAAGACCAGCAGCTTTTCGATACGTTTTTCCAGCTCATCATTTAATTTCAGGCCAAAGTAACGGGCGTACATTCGTAGATTTTCGACCAGGGTAAAATCCGGATCGAGGTTGTCGGCCTGGGGGACGGTGCCGATACGGGCTCGAATATCACGCGAACGCTCGGGAATGGGCAGATCAAAAACGGATAATTGACCGCCTGACAAAGGCGTCAGGCCGAGTATCATGCGTAGTGTGGTGGTTTTGCCTGCCCCGTTGGGACCAAGAAAACCGAAACACTTGCCTGGACTGATGTCGAAGTCGATACCATCAACGGCGATATAGTCACCGTAGTGCTTTTGTAATTGTCTTGCGCTGATAATGGGTGAGTGGGTGTTCACTATTCATATCCTTGCTCGTTGAGAGGATTGTACGTTGAAGTCAGTAGGGCTGCCAGTTTTGAGTAAAACAGGTTACTATTTTAATATGAAGAGCAAAGTAGGCCGTTGTGTGAAACCAACTGACAATATCCTCTCAAAATGGGATGCGAGTATTACGCCAGAAATGGCTCACAAACTGGCTATGCTGGAGCAACGGCGTCGCTTTTTAACGGGGATGCTCAAATCAAGCGCTGCACTGGGTACCTTGCCATTGTGGGGTATATTGCAGGCTTGTGCTTGGCAAACTGAGAAACAATCTTTTTTACAGCAACATCCCTGGCAAACCTTCTCCATGGTGCAAGAGCATCTTTTCCCTGCTGATGGTAATGGGCCATCGGCCCGTGAAATTAATGCCAGTGTGTATCTGAAGTTTGTACTCGATGCGCCTGATACGGATGCCGATGACAAAACATTTATCCTGAAGGGCATCGAGTGGCTTGATGGCCTGAGTAAAGAGCAGTTTGGCCAGCCGTTTATGGCACTCAATGTGCTTGATCAGAATAAGGCACTAAAAAAGATTGCGGGCAGTGCGGCGGGGGAGCGTTGGTTATCCCATTTAGTCTTGTATATTTTGGAGGCGTTACTCACCGCTCCGGCCTATGGTGGTAATCCTGATGGTATCGGTTGGCAATGGCTTGAGCATCAGGCAGGTTTTCCACAACCATCAAAAGACAAACGTTATACGGAATTATTATGAAAGATTATGATGTTTGTATTATTGGTAGTGGGGCCGGTGGTGGGCCAGTGGCGCTGGAGTTGGCCAGGGCCGGTTTTGATGTGGTGGTGCTGGAGAAGGGGCCGTGGCTTACGGAAGATGATTTTTATAAAGATGAATTGGCCTGTTGTCGGCGTAGTGTCTATACGCCCAGCCTGAAAGATGAACAACATGTTATCGAAGACTATGCTGGTAAGGATGAACAAGGAAACTACAAATGGTCGAATGAACCGACCCATGAGTCGGGTTGGAATTTCTGGAACGGTAATTGTGTAGGTGGTTCATCCAATTTCATGAGTGGATTTTTTTATCGCCTCAAACCCAAAGATTTTAGGTTGCGGAGTGAGTTCGGCCCTGTGAAGGGGGCTAATGTGGTGGATTGGCCGATCCGTTATGAAGATCTTGAGCCTTACTATGCAAAGGTCGAAAGGGAAGTGGGGATCTCCGGTGTCGTAACCGAGCATCCCTTTGCGGAACCTCGTTCCAGTAAAGCGTTTCCTTATCCTCCTACCCAGGAACATCCTGTTAGTCAGTTGATCGACAAGACTTGTCAAAAAATGCACTTGCATTCCTTGCCGACGCCTCGTGCCATTTTGTCACAACCAGAAGGCCAGCGGCAGGGTTGTGAATATTCGGGGTTTTGTGGCAGCTATGGTTGTTCCAGTGGTGCTAAGGGTTCTTCACGTGCGGCATTATTAAATAAAGCGGTGGCGACGGGCAAGTGTCATATCAAGGCCCATGCCAAGGTCAATCGACTTATTAGTGATCAAATGGGCAAGGTCGTTGCCGCAGAATATATCGATGCCCATAACCAAACACAGAAAATCGATGCGAAGATCTTTGTTGTAGCCTGTCAGGCAATTGAGACTGCGAGGTTATTATTATTATCTACTGGCCCCAAGCATCCCAATGGTCTAGGCAACCGTTACCAACAAGTCGGCAAGAACCTGCTTTTTTCCGCCGGAGGCTCAGGTTACGGTGATTTACCCTTTGAACAGTTTGGTGATGAATTAAAAATACGCGGCCCGTTTGTCAATCGTGGTTTGCAAGACTGGTATTTTATTAATGACAAAAAAATTGGCAAGGTCAAAGGAGGCACTATCGATTTCCTGCTTCGCCATCCCAATGCCATCAGTCGTGCCAATAATCTCAAATGGGATGACAAGGACAAACTTGTCTGGGGCAGTGAGTTAAAGCAAAAACTTAAGACGGAGTTCACCCGTGTCCAGAGTTTGCGTTTTGAAGTGTTTAATGACTGGTTGCCGACGGATGATTGTTTTGTTTCACTCGATAGTCAGGTGAAAGACAAATGGCAGATACCGGTGGCTAAAATACGGGTAGGTTATCATGACCATGATTTGGTGATTGGTGAGTATCTTACCAATAAGGCCAAGACTGTGCTGAGCCAAATGGGTGCGGAAAATATTCGTGGTAGTGTCAGTGGCTCGCCTCCTCCTAACCTCGTTGCAGGGGGCTGTCGCTTTGGTGATGACTCTAAGATATCGGTATTGGATAGAGATTGCCGCACTCATGGTGTTAGTAATCTGTATGTTACAGATGGCAGTTTTATGCCCACGGGTGGCAGCGTACCTTATACCTGGACGATTTATGCTAATGCTTTTCGTGTGGCCGACATTATAAAGGCTGTTTTATAAAAGACTTTATTGTCAATAAGTTATCTTTATATTTTTTATTTTAAACCATTACTGTCCCGTTAAGTATTAAATCCATTTAAAGATCTAAACCGCAAAGGGCGCTAAGGAATGCAACGTTATTTTGTTTCTATATCAGAGAGAAATTCTGGGTTATCCGAAGTATTCAAGAGTCCATTTTTATGAAATGCCTGATTTATTTTTTCTTTGCGCTTCTTTGCGACCTTTGCGGTAAAGTATGTTTTACGGGCACTTTTCATATCTCATACCCAGTTCAACTACCTCAAGCCTTTAAGTCTCAAGTAGATACATCCTTTTTTAAGTTATTAGCGGGACAGCAGTGATTTTAAACCATTAAAAATATTTTATGTAAATACGAATAATTTTCGTTTGTATTTGTTGTATTGTTTACATATCATGGGTCTCAAGTAGCTTGTTGTTGAAATTTTAGGTGAAGTGTATTTGCGTTGATAAGCCTATTTGACATGAGATTTTGAACCGGCGTATTTATAGAATACTTTTGTATTCCAGATTGTGTTGCTCGTTAGAGCAAATTTGTGAGATTGACCACAAGTCTATTAAAATAGACATAAATGAAATAACGAGTGAGAGCATATGAATAAGCAATTTCTGTATTTGGTGATGATATTTATAATGCAAGCCTGGTCAACGGCCCAGGCCAGTGATTGGCGTAAGACAGGCAGTAATGAACTGAAACTTGATAATGTGGTAAAAGTGATGCCTGGTGCCTCGACTATTATGTTGCAAATGGGCGAGCGTTATAAGAATCTTTATTGGGCGGCTAAGCAGGAAAAATGGACGTTTGCGGAATATCAGGTTGAAGAAATGGAAAGTTTGCTTATAACTTTGATGATTACGCGCCCTAAACGGGCGAGTACGACAAAACATTTTTTGAATGATGCTTTTGATTTATTTCCAGCAGCCATAAAAAACAAACGTTGGCAACAGTTTACGGTGGCATTTGAACATATGCGTAAACGGTGCATGACCTGTCATGAACAGAATAAACATGAGTTTATTGTTTTGCCAGCAAAACCATCTCGTGGAAACAGTCTTGTTCTTGACGCTGCGTTGGTGAACTAGAAATGGGTTTTACATATACTTTTTTGTTTTAACGTTAGACTGGAAGGTTGCATGATAGTTTGTGACAAGATAATTCAGTTGGGGTAATCCGTTTTCAACGAGTGTGCTGTGGAATGTTAATTCAGGTATAAATTAATCGGTATTTCTTTGAGGGCTGTCTGGCTTGATCCTGAGTTGGTTAGCACCGCGAGCATTCGATAGGCCGCCATCACGGTGTGAGTAGCATTAAACACTTTAAAGGGCACTTCTATAAATGCACTTTTCACTCAAGAGGCACAAGTCCGCGATAGCGGCGTCAGTGCCGTGCTCGAATCCTCATGTATGTCATATACACTGCGGTTCTAGGATTCTGGCTCCATGCTTCATCCAATCTCCTGCATCCATGCAGTCGTGCGCGCGGTGCTTCCTTGCTCTCACGAAAAAATTACTATTTATAGAAGCGCCCTAAATATATAATCAAAACAATGCTATGTTTATTTATATTCTCTGTGAGTTATTATGTTAAGTAGATTTAATATTTGACAGGGTAGTCGTATATGAAAATATAATTTTAATGTAAAGGCGCAAAGTATACTGACGTTAAGACATTGACATTGACATTGACATTGACATTGACATTGACATTGACATTGACATTGACATTGACATTGACATTGTAAATGTAAAGTCTCTATACAATTGGTATTCTTCGCGCCTCTGAATCCATTATTAAATCAGTATTTTAAAAAATTAGGTGGTGAGCCTGTTTAGTGATCATGACCTTCTGGTCCATGCACATGTCCATGTTCAAGTTCTTCTTCTGAGGCGTCACGAATTTCCATAACGGTGACATCAAAGTTCAGACCTTCACCTGCGAGGGGGTGGTTGGCATCGATGGTGATGGTGTCGTCACCAATTTCTTTAACCGTGATAGTCACATATCCACCATCGGGACCTGCGGCGTGATATTGAACGCCAACCTCGACTTCTCCGGCATCATCAAACATATCTCTTGGTACTATCTGGATCTTATTTTCATCAAAATTGCCATAGCCCTCTTCAGCTGGAATGCTGACAGAAAGTGAGTCACCGGTGGTTTTACCATCCAGAGCATTTTCCAGACCAGGAATAATATTTTCTGCGCCATGCAGATAGGCTAGTGGATCAGTACCTTCTGAACTATCAATGATTTCACCTTCGTCACTTTTTAATGTGTAATTAAGCAGGACAACTTTATTTTTGGTAATTTGCATGGAATTTCCCCGTACCGTGTTGATGTGGATGTCTACGATTAGGCTTTGAAAAGGTGGGGTTTGACTGGCCCCAGGCATTAGGCGATCAGGTGTAGACAAAATAAGGGCGGCATTCTAACATGCCAATAGTGCTTGTTGTATAATTTTCTCGGTAGATTGCAATTTTTGATGTAAGGATGATTATTAAAGAGCCTATTTATAAGGTTTGAATTTAAAAAAAGAGCTTGTGGTTAATACAATATTTAATTGGGGAGGATTCGTGAAACATGTATTGGCGGGCTACCAGTTATGATGGCTTGAGCATGTTTTCATGCTATTTACAGCATAGTTTACGGGATCAGTTTTATCATTGTCGGGGTCAAGCGCTATTCTCTGAGGTGGCTGTTTAGCGGAGCTGGTGTGGCTAGCTTGGTTTGTCCTGGCTCACTTAATACATGAATCCTTGGATTGAATTTTGAGGCAGTATTGATTTTGTCAGAAACGGTCGCAACATTTGTATTTACAGTGTGTCAATTGTGCCTACCAATATATGAGGTTTACAAAATAAGAATGCTCCTGTTTAAAACTTCGCTCTTTCAACTCTTTTCATCCTGTTATTATTCGTCTGTTCTATTTTCATAATGAACATCAATAATGACATATTGTTTTAAACCCTTTGGGGTGCTGACCGATATTTCATCATCAATATGTTTTTTCAATAGGGATTTTGCCATCGGCGAATCAAGACTGATATAACGTTTGTCGGCATCAAACTCATCTGATCCTACAATGCGATAGTTAAACTCATTACCTTCAGTATTTTCCAGCTTAACCCAGGCACCGAAGAAAATTTGTTGCGGGTTATCCGGAATATTATCGACCACGGTCAGATCTGGCAGGCGTTTTTGTAAATAACGCAAGCGCCGGTCAATCTCACGTAATTGTTTCTTACGGTAAATATATTCAGCATTCTCCGATCGATCCCCTTCCGCTGCGGCCGCGGTAACGGCCTTGGTGACTTCGTCACGTTTAAGCCACAAGGCTTTGAGTTCGGCTTTCAGAATGACATAACCTTGTCCGGTGATATAGGGGCTGGATTTTTCTTGAGGGGGGCGATACCTGCTCATAATTTATCGATTCTCTAAATATATACAGGCTAATATGAACATATGCTGGTAAAGTAACATCCCTTTTATTATATATGAATATGGTGTTTGAGGATAAACATTCAGGTTTATTGAAAAGCGTGATATGAAAATTGCCCTAATTTCAGATTTACACAGTAATCTCGAGGCATTACAGGCCTGTCTCATTAAGGCAAAGGCCTTGAATGTTGAACAATATGTTTGTCTTGGAGATATGATTGGTTATGGCCCCGATCCGGTTGCGACGCTTGATATTGTGATGTCATTACCGAACGTGGTGGTGATTCGAGGAAATCATGAGGAGGCCTTGTTTGGCCCTTATTACAATAGACTTAGATTGCTAGTTCGGCAGAGTATTGAATGGACGAAGTCACAACTTTCAGAAATACAACTGGAATATATTCAAACTCTGCCATATCAACAAAATGTGTTGGGGATGACAATGGTTCATGCAACCTCCGATCAGCCAGAAAGCTGGAGCTATATTTATAACACGGAGCTGGTTAGGAGGTGTATACAAGCCTCTGCTACGCAATTAACGTTTATCGGTCATACTCATCAGCCGAGAATTTTTTACGAAGCTACGAATAAAGAGATAACATCAGTTATTCCTCAAGCTGAAGTTGCAATACCGATCAGTCAGCAAGGCTGTTATGTGATTAATGTTGGTTCCGTTGGACAGCCTCGTGATGATAACAATGCAGCAAGTTTTGCGGTGTATGATACATCTGAACGTGAGTTATGGTTTTATCGTGAGGCCTATGAATATACCGTAACGGCTAAAAAAATTATTGATCGAGGTTTGCCCGGTTTGTTTGCCGAGCGACTTGAAAGAGGACGGTGATTTTTGCAAGGGATGTCAGAAGTGTTCGTAACAGATGGAGTAGACATACCTACAGCTAAGAGTGCGTTTTACTGAGTAAGACATTATAGTGAAATAATATGTGTCACAGGCCCATGCCATAATATATTACCCCTCGATATAATTTTACTACTGTCCTGTTAAGAATTTAATCCATTTAAAGATCTAAACCGCAAAGGGCGCAAAGGATCGAGATGTTATTTTTTTCTATATTAGAGGGAGATTAGGGGGTATCTGAAGTATTCAAGAGCTCGGTTTAATGAAATGCCTGATTTATTTTTTCTTTGCGCTTCTTTGCGCTTCTTTGCGACCTTTGCGGTAAAGGGTGTTTTACGAGCACTTTTCATGTCTCATGCCCATTTCAACCTCATCAAGCCTTTATGTGCCAGGTAGATACAATATTTTTTAGATTATTAACGGGACAGCAGTGATATAATTTACATCAAAGCTGGTTAAATGTGCGTAATTGAAATATTGTCATGGGAAGCAAATCAGGATTAGATTAAAATAGGAATTATTGATGGCCATTATATGGGAAACAAGACAAGCCGGTATTCATTACGAGGTACGAGCTGCGGGTGGCTCACGTAGACTCTATACCAATGGTGTGTTTCATAGTCAGTACAATCCTAATAATCCAGTTACCGGTAATGTCTGGGACCTGTTATTGTTACCCGTGTTTTTTTATCGGCCTGGTGAGATAAAACGAATTTTGATGTTAGGTGTAGGTGGTGGTGC
This sequence comes from Gammaproteobacteria bacterium, assembly GCA_022712915.1. GTDB lineage: Bacteria > Pseudomonadota > Gammaproteobacteria > UBA6429 > Thiohalophilaceae > JAHEDB01. The sequence continues at coordinate 11,004 of JAFLJQ010000087.1, forward strand.
AGTCATTCAACAGCTTAACCATTTTATTAAACCGAAGGAAATAGTTGGAATTGAATATGACCCCATGCATATTGATATTGCACAGCGTTTTTTTAATGTAACCCAGAAAAATGTTACCTTGATTCAGGCTGATGCGGTAAAGTGGCTTGAATATTATCAGGGGCCAAAGTTTGATATGGTTATTGATGACCTGTTTGCTGAAGTCGATGGTGAGCCGAGCCGAGCGGTTGAGGCGAGTAGTGAATGGGTTCAGCGTTTGTTCTCCAATGTGACTAATGACGGTATGGTGGTCAGTAACTTTATATCACCCAAGGAGCTCAAGGCGTCAGCCTATATACAGGATCGTTTATTAAAAAATCGAACCAAATCAGCTTTTACCTTGAGTAATCCTTATTATGATAATGCGATTGGTGCATTTCTTTGCATCGAGACCAGCAGTAAGCAACTACGACAACGTCTGCTAGGTATTCCATTGTTCAATACCCATCAAAAAATCAGTAAGTTAAATTATCGGATCAGGTTGCTATAGTCAGACTTCCTTTTGAGGTGATGTTTGTGTCCTGTTATTATTACTATCATAGTATCAATAATATTTAAACGGTACTATGGACTCATTCATTTTAGGAGAAAATTCATGGATACTAAATTAATGATATTGCCAGCCCGAAATTCCAAGGCCATTCGTCTGGTTCGGATCCCCGCAGATTTTGAAGCACAGGAAGTTTTTCGTCGAGTTGTCGGATTGATCTCCGAAGTTGAAGAGCAGACGCCTGATCATAACTGGGATGATATTGCCGGTATTCTGGAAGACAATGGTTTCGAACTGATTGATTTTATACTTGGCCCTGAACTGAGTTAAGTCAAAATGTGTCAGATGGTTTGTATAATGATCACCGTATTATTTTGTGGGCTGTGGATGTTTTTTGGAAAAAACAAGTTAGGAAACTATAAACCATAAACTTGTTAATTTGAAATGAGTGAATATATTTACAGTCGTTTCGCGACATGCAGATTAGATGGTAAAATTAAACTGCTATGACAGCAATCAATATTATGTCTTTGCGCCATTCAGCATTTTATACGCCGTTGCTGATATGTATTAGTGGTGGTTTCTTGAAAGATGAAAGGCTGGAGCCGCATTATGAAGTGCAGACACCGGAGCGGACAGTGGTTGATCTGATTCGTCAAGGTGAAATTCACTTGGCTCAATCGGCAGTGGCGACCAGTTTTGCGGCGTTGGAGATGGGTGAGGCGATTGATATTGTTCACTTTGCGCAGATCAATGAACGGGATGGGTTTTTTCTGGCCGGACGCGAGTCCGCGGCAGATTTTGACTGGTCAAACTTGATTGGCCGCGAAGTTTTAGTGGACCACTTTTTTCAACCCCTGGCAATGTTCAAGTATGCTTTGCATAAAAAAGGTATCTCCTTTGATGATATAAAGGTCGTTGATGCAGGTGATGTTGCGGCTATTGATGAATCTTTTAGGCAGGGGAAAGGGGATTTTGTTCATCAACAAGGCCCTGCACCACAACAACTGGAGCAGGATGGCTGCGGTCATGTTATTGCGTCGATTGGCGAGGTTGTGGGGCCAGTTGCGTTTAGCAGTCTTTGTGCCAGCCGCGAATGGCTGGAGACGGATATGGCTAGGGCTTTTATGAGGGCTTATCGTAAGGCAAGGCAATTCAGTGTTGACAGTCCACCAGCAGAATTGGCGCAATTAATAAAAAGGTTTTTTCCGAGTATAGATTTGGCGGTTCTGATACACACTTTGCAAACTTATCAACAACTTGGTTGCTGGACATCGGATTCGTCTATTAGTGCCGCGGCCTATGATAATCTTCTTGATGTTTTTTGGCATAGTGGTTTGATTCGACAACGTCATCCATATCAATCTGCCATTGTTCTGCCACCGGCTTGAGTAATTTAGATGTTATGTTCTCAATAATTGATATTAAGTTAATTTAGAATAATATATCTTTCCAAAATAATTCAATGCATATGTGGCAATAGCCATCAATAAGAATGCAATACAAAATTATATAAATCATTTATTAGAGGGATGGGGTGATGGGTTATCGATATATGAATAACAAAATTGTTACTCAATATGGCTGTCAGTTTAGTTTGTTTTTAATGCTGCTTGTTCTAGTTGTAGTCGTTAATCCTGTTGCCAGCCAGGAGGATGTTTCTATTAAATGTGGTAAGGATCCCAGTTTGGTTGTTCGACGAATTTGTGTCGAAAAAGATCTACGCTTGAAACCCTTTGTCCTTCTTCCACATAAACCTAATTATATCCTCGCCAGTTGGGTTGATGATTTAGAAACTCAGGATGAGGGCTACGATGATTATGAAACAAAATTTCAATTTAGTTTTAAAATGCCTTTGAATAGACATCATGCGGATAGCAAATGGCTTTGGTTCTTTGGATATTCACAACTTTCTGTCTGGCAGATGTTGAATTTTGATCAATCTGCTCCATTTCGGGATACAAATTATGAGCCGGAGCTTATGTTGTATAGGCTAACCAATACTGATATTCTTGGTTGGAAAATTCGGTTGATTAATTTTGGGTTATTTAATCATCAGTCGAATGGACAGGTGCCGCCGTACTCACGTAGCTGGAACAGAAGTTATATTGAATTTCTTATGGAGCAGGAGAATTTTTATATAGACTTCAAGGTGTGGCATCGCTGGAAGGAAAAGGGGAAAAATAGTGAAAATGATTATATGGGTGATGATAACCCGGATATAGAAAAATATGTTGGGCATAGTGAACTTCGTTTGTTTTATGCTGGCAAGAGACATAATGTTAATGTGACTCTTCGGGATACTACGTACGGTGAGGGTTATGGCTCGATCCAGGTGGACTGGACATTTCCGGTGTCGGACAAGGAGGGTTTGCGCTTTTATATTCAGTATTTTGAAGGTTATGGGGAAACGCTAATTGATTATAATGTCAAACGGGAGCGTTTTGGTATGGGCTTGATGCTGGCGGACTGGTTATAATGAAAAAAATTGAGCTACTTTTTAGTTAGGAGTATTAACATGCCAACTTGTGATTACCAGTGTGATGCCAATGACCGAATCCTTGAAGTCCGGTATGGTATGAATGAGCAAGTCTTCAATTGGGATGAACTGTGTGACCGGGCTGGAATTGAAATAGGTGACACCCCTGCGGATAGCCCGATTAGAAAACTGGCTGCTGGTGGTCAGGTAGTGAAACGTGCCAGCATGGGTAGTGGTAATACACCACCTTGTGGCGGTGGTGGGGGCATGTGCGGCCGGAACCAAGTCAGATGTTTTTTTTAATTTCTTTCCACAATTTTTCCAGCCTCTGCACTGAAACTGGTTTAAGGGTTTTTAATTCCTGTGCAAACAGGGATACCCTTAATTCCTCGACCAGCCAGCGATACTCCAGTATCTCGGCGGTGTAGTCATCATGATGTTCAATGTAGTCAAGATAGTTTTTCCATAAAGGGGTGATTTCCTGCGCCAGTTTGCGATCTTTGTCTGGGGCGTGTTGCAGTTTTTCCAGACGTCTTTCGATGGCTTTCAGGTAGCGCGGGTATTGTTCCAGCCAGTCTAGCGGTGTTTCACTGATGAAACCGGGATAGATAAGTTCGTTCAACTGGCCCTTGATGTCCTGACTGACCTGTAACCAGGTTGGAGGGATGCGGCCATTTAGTTGTTTGCGAGTCTGGTGAAAGGATTGCAAGCAATCATTTACCAATAAACATATTCGATTGGTGATATCGATTAATTTGTTGCTTCCTTTTTCCAGGCAAGCATTGAACTCTTCTTTTGTATTAATAAAATGGCCGTCAGACAGAAAGGCCTGATCAAATACCGCATTGATAATATCCTGCTTGAGATCCTCACATTGACCAACAGGGGCATAGTGTAGGCAGATAGTTTTAATTTCGGGCAGACTTTTGTGCAGATATTTGGCTTGTTGTTGAAGCTGCAACATGAACAGTCGCCGCAGACCATAATGCATTTCCATTTCGGCTTGTTGTGGATGATCGAAGACCTGCAAGGCGACACTCTCGCCTTCGTCGACCAGGGCCGGATAGCCTCGTATTAATACACCATTATTGGAGGTTTCAATCGTCTCGGGTAAAGAATCAAATGTCCAGTCGCTTAGACCTTTCTGTTCAATCTTCCAGTCCGTGAGTTGTGTGAATTGCTCACTGGCATGGCCTTGTAATTCGATTTGCAAGGCAGACAGGTCACGCCCCATGGCGATGAGTTTGTTGTGATGGTCGATCACCTTGAAGTTCATAAAATAATGCTCGGGTATTGATTCTATTTGCCAGGCACTGGTCGGGATTTCGATATCGGTCATGCGCTTTAATTGTTCACTAAGGCTCGAAATTAACGGCCCATTATTTTGTTGCAGGGCACCGATACAGGCGTTGGCATAATCTGGTGCCGGGACAAAATTACGTCGTAATGATTTAGGCAGGCTTTTGATTAAATGGGTGATTTTCTCATGTAACAGACCCGGTACCAGCCATTCAAAACAATAAGCCGGAAGGTGATTTAAGATGGCCAGTGGAATAGTGGCGCTGACACCATCTTCTTTATGACCCGGTTCAAACTGATATTCCAGCTTAATGACCACGCCATTGATGTTGATCTGCGCCGGAAATTGCTCTTCCGTGACGTGTTCTGCACCATGTTGCATGAGATAATCTTTTGTCAAAAAGAGCTTCTGTGGATTTTCCTGTTCCACCTCTTGTCGCCAGGTCTCAAAGTGTTTGCCGCTATAGACTTTGGGTGGAATGATTTCATCATAAAAATCAAACAAGGTATGCTCATCGATAAGAATATCTTGTCGACGTGATTTGTGCTCCAGCGCTTCTATTTCATCAATGAGATTTTTGTTATGTATAAAGAATGCGGCTTTGCTGTGATATTGTTGTTGTACCAGCGCCTCACGGATGAATATTTCTCGTGATAGAACCTGATCGATAGGGCCGTAGTTGATTTTGCGCTGCGGATTGATGATCAGACCGAATAAAGTGGTTTTTTCATTGGCGGCCACGGTGGCGGTGTTTTTTTGCCAGTGAGGTTCACTGTAGGAACGCTTGAGTAAATGTCCTGCCTGATGTTCAACCCACTCGGGTTCAATGCTGGCCACGGTGTGGGCAAATAGCCGTGAGGTTTCCATTAGTGTGGCAGCCATCAACCACTTGGGTTGTTTCTTGTTTTGTGCTGAACCGGGAAAGATCGATAATTTGCTGTTGCGGGCACCGAGATATTCATTTTTTTCATGTTTGATGCCGATGTTCGATAACAGGCCGCTTAATAGTGCCTGATGTATATTGGCATATTCTGCAGGCTCGCTATTTTCCTTAAGTTTTAATTCGACACAGACGCTGTGCAGTTGTTGATGAATGTCGCGCCATTCTTCCATACGAATGTAAGATAGAAAATTTGTTTTGCAAAGTTTGCGCAGTTTAGACTGGCTCAGGTGTTTGCGCTGCTCATGATAAAAATTCCACAGATTGACCAGTGAAACAAAATCTGATTTTTGATCGGCAAATTGTATGCGAGCCGCATCGGCCTGTTGCTGTTTGTCATGGGGTCGGTCTCGCGGATCTTGAATGCTCAGGGCGCTGACGATCACTAAAATTTCCATGAGGCAATGAAACTCACCGGCGGCGATGATCATGCGCGCCAGTCGGGGATCCACCGGGAAGCGGGAGAGTTGCTGCCCGAGTTTGTTAATGCAACCGTTCTCAACGGCCTGGATCTCTTCCAGTAGTCGCAGACCATCTTTGATAAAACGTGGATCGGGTGGATCGACAAAGGGGAAGTCTTCGATATTTCCCAGTCGCAAGGCCTGCATTTGCAGGATGACGCTGGCCAGGTTGGTACGCTGAATCTCTGGCTCGGTATATTCCGGTCGGCTTAAAAAGTCGTCTTCAGCATATAAATGGATACAGATCCCGGCACTGACCCGACCGCATCGACCTTTGCGTTGGTTGGCGCTGGCCTGGGAGATCTTTTCAATGGGTAGGCGTTGTACCTTGCTGCGATAACTATAACGGCTGATACGTGCTGTGCCGGGATCGATGACATAGCGAATCCCCGGTACAGTCAACGAGGTTTCGGCCACATTGGTGGCCAGTATGATGCGCCGTCCTTTGTGGCTGTGAAATACCCGGTTTTGTTCGTTGGCACTTAAACGAGAATAGAGAGGCAGGATTTCGGTTTGTGGTGGATGGTGCTTGCGTAGTGCCTCGGCGGTTTCACGGATCTCCCGCTCGCCACTTAAAAAGACCAATACATCACCTGGCCCATCTCGACCCAGTTCATCCACGGCATCGAGGATACCCTGAGTCACATCCTTTTTACTTTCATCTTCCACTTCATCATGCAAAGGACGGAAGCGAACTTCTACCGGGTAGGTGCGTCCAGATACCTCGATGATCGGGGCATCATTAAAGTGTTTTGAAAAGCGCTGTGGGTCGATGGTGGCTGAGGTGATGATGAGTTTCAGATCTGGACGTTTGGGCAGGATCTGTTTGATATAACCGAGCAGGAAATCGATATTCAGACTGCGCTCGTGGGCCTCGTCGATAATAATGGTATCGTATTGATTAAGAAAACGATCTCGATGGGTTTCCGATAACAAAATGCCATCGGTCATCAGTTTGATAAAACATTCTGGTCGGGTGTGGTCTTTGAAGCGGACTTTATAGCCAACATGTTGGCCCATTTCTGATTGCAGTTCTTCAGCGATGCGGTTGGCAACGGTGCGTGCGGCAATGCGTCGTGGTTGGGTGTGTCCGATCAATCCGGATATCCCTCGACCCAGTTCCAGGCAAATTTTTGGCAACTGGGTGGTTTTTCCTGAGCCAGTTTCACCGGCAATCACCAGTACCTGATTTTCTAAAATCGCCTTGCTAATGATACCCCGCTGTTCACATACCGGCAGACTCTCGTTGTAAATGATCGAAGGGCGGTTGTTGCGACGTTGTTCGGCCCTGGCAAGAGATTGCTCAATCTTGTTGATTAATCCTGGCAGGCGTTTGTCATCAGACTTTATCTTCAGCTTTTGCAGGTCACGGATTTGCCTTTGCAGGCGAAATCGATCGACTACCATACAAGCGGGAATTTTTTCTGCAAGCTCTTGCAGGCTGTTGGACATGGTCTTATGACTGTTATTAAAGTTGGGAACTAAATCAGGGAAAATACGCTAACGGGTGTATTGTAACAGGGTTTGATTGGGCGGGCATATGTCTGAATTCTAGTGTAATAGTTTGCCAATTCCGATAGCGATATAATCACCTGTGGCGTAACCCAGCGTGCCGCACAATACTGCGGGCACAATTAAGGCATGCCAGCGCTTCGCTGCGGTCATGGCCACTGCCGTGGTGGCTCCCCCCATGTTGGCATTGGAGGCGATGAGAATTTCGGGCAAACTGAGACGGGTGTATTTGCCAATGATGAGAATAAATAGCAAATGTACTATTAAAATAATTGTCGCAAATAAAAACAACATGGGTCCAAGCTTGAATGCCATGCTGATATTGGCATGGGCTCCGAGGGTCGCAAAAAAGAGGTACATAAATAATGTGCCGGTTTCCGTGGCACCGTCCAACCGCTGCAGGGTAGAGCGAAAGACACTGGCGAGGGTGATACTGATCAGGGTGATCATTAAAATGGCGCTGCCCTGATAGTCGGTACGATTTTCAATTTCAAAGGCAACGGCGCAGATGACCAGACTTAGGGCCATTGTTGTGGTGAACCATGGCAGGTTAAAGCGATCACCGGTATGGCTCTCATTTTTAATAATGATTTCCGTGGCCAGTCGGTGCTGTATAGGGCGTTCACGAAAGCGGGCGCGTAGGCGATACATGGATGGCAGGCTGAACAGGATCAGGAAATAGATGATCATCATCAGATGATCTACAGCCATCCCGGTGTTAAGCAGTTTGCTGTCTTGCAGGCCAACGGCCTTGGCGGCGCTGACATAATTCATTGTGCCGCCGATGTAGTTTGCTGAGAAGATTGCGGCCAGTTGCCAATCATGTTGCCCCAGTGGGATGATGCTGAAAGCTAGCAAGGTGCCGAGTACCGTGCCAGCGGCCCCAATGACAAAGGCCAGCAGGATCGGGCCTGATTCTGTAAGGCTACGCCGCAAGTCAGCATTGACTAACAACAGAGGAATGGCCAGGGGAACCAGATAGCGCCAGACCAGATCATAGGCCTCTGCACTGCTGGGGATAACATTCAGGTTAGAGAGCAGAAAGCTTATCAGCATGGTGATAATCGCACCGGATAGTCTGGAGCCTGGACGGGTTCGTTCTGCCCATAGCCCAAAGGCCGCAGAACAAAACAGCACGGCCCACAATGCCCAAGTTTGATCTGCTGTGATATAGGTCTGCATGGTGTTATTTAATATAGTCGAATAATATTGTTTAATCCGGATCGGTTATCATCATATCGTGAATAATATACAGGACATGTAATAGTGATAGTCTTGGTATTATACTGGGCGTTCACTTGTAATATGTTTATGATATTGATTGCGGTTGTTGATGTATGACCATTTTTTCCTGATATAACAATAAGGACTTTTATGTTTGATCTCTCCTGGAGGGTGTTGGCTGTATTTTTTTTATTAGCGGGCCCGGTTTCTGCTATTGATTTTATTGCCGAGGGAGGCCTGCATTTTGGTGGGGATACCATGGTTACAGTTAATAATGCAGATGGCACCTCTGATTCGCTTAAGGCAGGGGAAGAACTTTCGGTGGCTGCGGGCGTTGCTTTTCAAGCCTCTGAATCGACTGAAATTATTTTGACCTTCGGTATGAAAAAAGAAGTTGTCTATCCAGATGAGGGGACGATTATTTTTACCCGCTATCCTCTCAATGGCTTGTTGCTTTACAAAGCGGATAAATGGCGTATGGGGGGTGGTCTGACTTATCACATGAATCCGGTTTATAAAGTTGATACTCAAACTCAGCAGGTGACCATGGATTTTAGCAATGCTCTCGGGTTGTTGGCCGATGTTCGTTACTTTATATTTGAAAATGCTTATATTGCTAGCCGTTATACCTGGGTTAAATATGAGATGGAGGACGCTCCTGCCGAGCGTAGTTATAGCGGTAACAGCCTTGGTCTGTTGGTTGCCGTGCAGTTTTAGAATCTGTCTACTCATCTCAGGCTGTTTTAACAGCCCCCTATTTGTTTCTTTCCTTATCAGGAGTTTAAAATTTGCTTTAACTAGTGCTGCAAGTTTTTTATTCCATGCGCAAACTAAAGTTATTGATTCAATGTCCGACATTAGTCTTGTAAGGAGATAAAAGGGAGGAGGGCATGACACATTCTTATCCACAACCCGAGGATGTTGGAATAAAGATCCCCGTGAACTTGATCAAGGAACGATTTTGTCGGGGATTTAGTCATGCCTTGCATGGAAAGCAGCTTATGCGGTGCGAACATTTAAAGTTATCATTCAGGGAAGGTTATCGAGCAGGGAAGCTTTTTTTAAAAGAGCGGCGCAAAAAAATGAATATTATTGAGTTTCCATTTAAGGCAAAAATTGCCATGCGGGTGAGTAAATTTAATATTACTTGATTCATCCTGTTTCATTTGATCGGATTAGTTACTATTTGGTTAATGGTATCAAGTTGATATCGAATTTTTACCATGAAACATTGAAGATACAAAATAGCTCTAAAAATATTATTTTTATTATCAGGACACTATAAATCCATTTTTAAACTGAAATATTATTAATTTTATTTGATTGCTAGGATTCAGGGCAAAAAAAATAAAAATGTTTCCTTCTGTTTTTTTCGTCTTCGTGGTAAAAACTAGAGTTAAAACTATTCCTATCTCAAATGAGGACAAGTCATTGCGTATAACCCTTCCTGGCCCCGATGAAGTTCTGCCTGGCCGTCCTCAAGCCATGCAATTGGAACGGGTTCATATTGTCAGTGGTCATAGCATGATGCCTCCCTATCCGGAGGGCTTTGAACGGGCCATGTTTGGCTTAGGTTGTTTCTGGGGGGCGGAGCGCAAGTTCTGGTTGAGCAAAGGGGTTTATATCACGGCCGTGGGGTATGCTGCTGGACTCACGCCTAATCCGAGTTATGAAGAGGTATGCAGCGGTTTGACTGGCCATAACGAAGTAGTGTTCATGGCATTTGACCCGGGACAAATTTCGTATATACAATTACTCAAGGTGTTTTGGGAGGGCCATGATCCTACTCAGGGCATGCGTCAGGGTAATGACCAAGGTACCCAATACCGATCTGGTATTTATACGTATAGCTCGGCACAACAGACCGTAGCGGAGGCCAGTCGCCAGACCTATCTAGTCGCCCTTGAACAGGCTGGTTACGAGCCTATTACCACCGAGATTATAGAGGTCCCGGAATTCTATTTTGCTGAAGGCTACCATCAGCAATATCTGGCCAAAAATCCAAATGCTTACTGTGGACTGGGTGGTACAGATGTGGTTTGTCTTATATGACATGTCTGTTACTTTCTGATGGTTGATATTAGTGCGTTAGTCGCGTGTTAGACCGTTCAGACTATAAAAGCGTTTGATAATCTAAATGGGCATGTGGCTTCATTTGTGTAATGTCATAGCCCGCTAACAGCCAGTGCAGTTGTACTTCATTCAATTCAATCACGGTCTTGCTCAATCGTCGTGGCCATTTGAACTTCTCCTGCTCCAACCGCTTATACCATAATGCAAAACCACTTTGATCCCAGTACAACAGCTTTAGCTTGTCACGCTTCTTATTGCAAAACGCGAACAGTGCACCGCTTAACGATGAGAGTGGCATCTCACTCTCCATTTATCTTCAGACCATGGAAAGTAAATGAGATAATCCACTGATTGCAATTCAAATGGCATTGGCGGGTGATATTGATAATGTAGGGGGTGTGTAGTTACAAAATTACATCCTATATATAATCAAGTGATTGAAATAACGAGAGCATCCGTACTTATTTTATGCAACCTGTAGCATTGCGATCCTCCTTGTTGTGCCAACTATGCGGCTAAGGAGGATCGCAATCTCAGGAGAGGAAATTACATCGTATAATCCACGTCTACCCAGACACTGGTTACTCGTAGTTGCGGTGGCCCGTAAACATCACGGCGTATAAATATTTGCAGGTTAATCAAATCTGCCACATCCAGAACACCTGAGTCCGAATCTGCCACGATAGTAGACGTCACTATCGTATTATAATTTCCTGAAGTATCAGTTGTAGCTGAGAGAACTCTTTTTTGATTTGTGCCGGTTTTAAAATCAATGCTCACGCCGCCCGCATAAGGTGTGGCGTTTGGCCATTGACCGTTCAGATAACGTGCCACCACAGTTATCTTTATGCTGTTAATGGTTGCCCCAGTCAAGCCAACGGGATCATCGATATTGACTGAGAAATTATATATTCCCGCTCCACAACACATTACGGCATAGCTGGAATCGCCATCATTGCTATCCAGCACCGTGGCCCAAGTCCCTCCAGTTGCGGTGAAATACCCGGCTGAAATGACATCGCTCGGCGTTAGCTGGATTGTTCCGCCCCCACCGCCGCTACCGCCGGCCGTTGTGAATGAGGTTTCCAGAGAGTAACCAGACCATATTCCGGAGCTGTTTTTATAACGGACGCGCCAGAAATAAACGGCTCCTTCCGACAACGCTGTCGTGATGGTATGAGAAGTAAGATTAGCCATCTCTCCGGTATCATAAACTGGTGCCGCATAATTCCCGGCGCTAGTTGTGATCTGCCAGTGGGATGCTGTATGCGTCTCTGTCGGCTTCAGATCCAGGAATGCGCTTGCTTGCAGAGTTGGTGTAAGTGATTCGTTTACTGCACCACTGGCCGGTAGAACATTAGTTGGTTGTGATGGTGCTTCTTGTACTATAGGGCTGCGTACATAGGTCACGGTATTGTTATGGCACATATTGCATACGCCATTCTTACTTACAGCTCCGGGGCCGCCAACTAATAGACCCACCGTACCGCCGGTGCTTTCGCTCAGGAGCGGTGCAGTATATGGCGTATAACGTAGATTTAGGGCTGAAACTTTATCTGTTGTCCCTGGTGTACTGATAAGCTCCCCATGGCGAATCATGGTCGGTGCGGGTGAACCGTGCACGTTATGGCAGGCAACGCAGCTAATTCTCGAATCGGCGATACCATCGAAATCAGAATCGTACTGCGGGGTTGTCGGCCCGAATGGCCCGTTCAATCCCGATGTATGTAAATTATGCCAATTACCGCCGCCATCATCTCGGAAGTTACTGCCGGTCATGCTGAAGATTTTATTTTTATCATGGCAGGAGAAACATAATGCAAACTCCCAGTCCTGGCGAAAACCGGGGGGAAACACATGTCCGGTTCGAGGAATGTGCATGGCGTATTTACCCATGTATCCGCTGGGAATGTCCTTCAGGCGGTAACCGTTTTGGTAATTGGCGCTTTCTGGATCATAGGTCAGGTAATCAGAATCAGCGGTATAGGTTCGAGCATTACCGTCGATATGTCTCTTCCCTGCATCATGGCAATCTGTACAAAGCCTGCCTGCCCCAGCACTTTGTGAGGCCGGATATCGTTCGGAACTAGGTAGACCATGCCCTGTTTTGTAAAATCCATATCCGGTTCCGTATGGTGTTGCGGCGCTTTCATCACCAACGATATTGGGAGCGCTGACGCCCCTGATGTCGGCAGCGGTCTCATCATGACAGGTCGCGCACCATTTTTCCTTGCCGGGCTTGAGCGTTAGCCCATCTTCGTTATAGATGCCGCCGGTTTTGAAATTGGCCTTGGCTCCTATGTCTGCGTTAAACAAGCCGTCTACGCCGGGATAGGTTCCATCGGGACTGTGGCAGGCATCACAGACGGTGGTGGTGGCCAGAGGTTTCATATCCGCGAAAATGAGCGGGTCGGCCAGTGGATCGTTGTGGCAGTCTGTGCAGTCAATATTGGGTCCTTTGGCCTGGCTTGCCAGGACGTGGGTTTGGTGAGATTGTTTATGGGGCGGCGCAAACTGCTTGCCATGCAGATGGCATTTTGTGCAGGTTGTGCCGTCCAAATGGGTCGTTAAATCGTGTCCATCATTATTATGGTGTGCGTTCTTGGTATGGCAGACTTCGCAGGGGCCGTCGTAGGTTTCATCTCCATCGGCAAAGGAGTTGGGGCCGCTACGGGCCGTAAATATGACCGGTTTGGGGCCACTATTCGGGGTGTTAATGATATTTCGGATATAGGTGAGGTTGCCGGAGCTGCCTGTGAAACCATGGCAGACCAGGCAGCCTTTAACATGGTGGAATGTATATTCTGACTCAGCCTCAGCCAGCAAAGCGGACTCAGTTGATGTTATTGGCCCAGTCGATGCTGCTGGTGGCTCAGTTGATTTTATTTCTGCATTGGTTACAGCTAAAGTGGGTTCGTCTTTATCCTCGGAGTTGCAGGCGCCGGTTAATAATAGGATTATTAATAACCCCATTGTAAACAGTTGGTTAACAGAAAAAATCCTTTCAAAAGAATTTTCTATTTTTTGGCGACACTCCGATAAAATCATTTGATAGCGCCCTTTTAATGGCTGCGATCCGTTCAATCAAACCGTACTCATCATGCGAGCATGGATGGTATTTTTCTTGAAATGGTCGCTTTTTTAATTTTAAGAATAATCGGGGTTTGAACCTGAGATATCCCCATACCATGACGGCCAAAAACAACAGTTCATGCTCCACACCCACTAAATACCCCTTTATATAGTACGTGTCAAGAAATCCGTCCAAAAATTGCTGATGAGTCCTGAATAATGGGGTGACATATTATGCATTAGGGATAAAACAGGTTGTGATAGGCTCTAGGTCTTGCTACCTAGCAATTATATAAAAATACATAATTAATTAAAGTGGAGAAAAAGGGAGGCTGACAAACGCGAATGATTCTGTTTCCCACAGATTTTTTTAGTTCTACTCAGACTTTCAACATGTAGATGCCAAAATATTATCCTGTAAATAATCCACATGGGTTTCAAGATGATGCTGTGCCGTGTGATACGCAATATCCACGAAATTATATGGACAGACTCTTGTTAGTCTTAGTTTGTGGCGCGCTATAATTAACGGCTCGTCCATTTTTCTTTTAACTCCGTCCTTTGTCGCGAACCAATTTATCTGGAGTGGGTGGGGCTTGATCATAAATACTTCGAAGAGTGTGGGGTGAGGTGGTTAGTTACATGGTGAGAGTGAAACAATTAACTATCAAATGTAGGTCAAGTTTATAACTGGAGAAGTGTAGTGATTACGGCTCTCTTTTGTGTTTATCTATGCATGTTATGGCAGGTGTAATAAATATCCGGAAACCTTGTGCTATCAATGTGATTGGCGGTATGCTGATCTCCGGAAATATTTGTAATGCTAAATATTTTTCGTAAGAAGTTTTTTGTATAAATAAAGAAGTCAGCGGTAGCTCTTTTGTGGTGTTATTTCTCAAAAAACAAACTTGATAGTATGTTTCATTAACTATGGTTAAGTTAAGCAAAAAATAAAATTTCAATTATTTACAGTTTACATGATATCGATTTTAAACTATTAGACAAGGAGGCGGTAAATGCCTGGCGCATATGCACATATCACAATAGTTAACCTGCTTCGGGAGCCTGCACGGCTAGAAGGTCTTCCGAATTTTCCATTCGAAATAATTCCTTATATATTACAAAATTTTAAGTACTGTGAATTAGGTACAGTAAGTCCTGACTACCCCTATCTGGCAATAAGTAATAGAGGTGCTGAGGCCTGGGCTGATGTAATGCATTCTATACATACGTTAGAAATGATACAGTCAGGGATAAAATATATTCGTGAAATAAGTGATGAATATGCACGAGGTAAGTGTATTGCCTGGTTACTCGGATATGCCGCGCATGTTGTGGCGGATGTTACGATTCATCCAATTGTTGAGCTTAAAGTCGGCCCATATGAAGAGAATAAAACGGCGCATAGGGTTTGTGAAATGAACCAGGATGCATATATATTTATGAGATTAAAGCTTGGTGCTATCGGATTAAGTGAACATTTAGATAGTGGTATTTGTGCCTGTGGGAATGATGTCGGAAAACTGGATTCGGATATAAAGTCATTATGGAGCGCAATGTTGAATGATGTTTATACTTCTATGGTTCAACATAATCCGCCCGATTTGGATGGCTGGCATTCTGGTTTTAAGGCGGTTGTCGATAATATTGCGGAAGAGGGGTATAGGTTTATACCACTAGCTAGACATGTAGCGGTTAATGCTGGACTCACCTATCCGTCAGAAGAGAATATTGATTATCAATATATTACAAATTTAAAAACGCCAACAGGTGTTGATAATTACGATACCATCTTTGACGTAGCCGTAGAAAATGTTGGTGCTATTTGGACAGAGATTGCAAATGCCTTAATTGAGTTTAAACATCCAATGCAAAAATTAGCTGGGAATTGGAATCTGGATACGGGTAAAGATGAAACAGGGAAATTAGTATTCTGGAGTTAATACAATGAAATATACTAAAGTCTATCTTATAGTCACTATTTTTGTGCTTGGCGGGTGCTCATTTAACCTCGTTGAGGATGATACAAAATATTATCAACTGGCTTCTGCATTAACAAAATTAAGCTCGGCAGTGGAGGCGACCGTCCGTTATAAAAAAATTCCTGATGGTGCAACATCAGATAAGATCGTTGAGTTATCGATTGCGCATGATAAAAGCTTATTGACACCCTTTAGTGACTATAAAATAAAAATATATGTTGAGGCTCGTCATGCTATTGTGTTGGTTTGTAATGCTGCCGTCACTGAAGCATACTTGGAAGATGCAGGTTGTAGTGCGGAACTAGATCGACATCATTGGAAAACAGAGGTGATAGAACCGTGCGCAGCAACATTAAATTTAACTCAGGTGTGTGAGAAATAAGACTGTTGTCCCGTTGAAAATATAAAAAATTGTATATCTATTTGTTACTTAAAGACTTGAAAGATTGCCAAGAGACGCAGAGAAAAAATAAGTCTGGTATTTGGTATACTTAAGTCTGGATGCCTCGGATATATTTTGATTTTTCTTTAGCGACAAAAATAAAACAATGCTGGATCTCTTTATGTCCGGTGGTTTAAATTTTTTAAATGGATTTAATATTTAACAGGATAGCCGTGAAAAAACAATGAGACCGAGTGTGGGTGTGGGGATGGCTTTATTTTTGAAGTTAGGAATAGATGAAAAACAACACTGCTCATCCTGGTCCCCGCCATTTTGTGATGAAAGCATTCCCTCCTAATACATTTAAGCCCACAAACAGTGGATAATGAAGAACACGTGTAAGTTTGGTCTCAGATCAAAACGACCTATTCAGAATATATTCACTTCGACATTGAGTTACCGCCATCAAGTGTGATCGTTATAGCATTTATAGTGTATAGGGAATTGCTTATAGTAAGTGCCATTCGGGACTGTACTTCTCATTCCTGACCTCTTTTTAGATTCCTTAATACCTGAGTAATTAACATGGTTATTTCCTCTTTTTGTCCTAATTTTGGTGATTTACTGACCATTGATAAATCAGGCCGTATATGAGTTTAGCCCCCATCTTTATTGATAACCCATTGTTTTAATAGTTATTGTTTAATATGGCCTCAGTTTCAGGTCCTGATTATTTTTACAAAGATTAACAAAAAAGACTATTTTCTTGAAAATCACGGCTTATACGCCATACTGTTTGTGTGGCTTAATAAGGGAGTTATGTTTATGATAAAGGATCGTCAAATGATTATATTGAGCCATAGTCAAATAGGGCATCTGTCTAAGTTTGTTTCTATTTTAGGCCGTCTGCCTGAGGTGGGGTTACTGGTATTTTTATTATTATTTATCAGTGCCTGTTCCGATGTGAAAAAAAGTGAGACAACGGCGATGACTAAAACATCGCTGGATACAGAGATAAAGCGCTCTAATCACACAGGTAAATACCATTATGTTGAGGGCTGCGCCACCTGCCATGATGTCACGGGTAATTCCACTAATGTTTCATTAATCCGACATGTTATTGAAACCCCAAATAGCGGTTCTAAACCTGTGGTCTTCACCTCTCGCACGGGCAGCAATTCCTTTGCGGATGGGGATGTGACTTACAATGGCGTCTGTGAGGTCTGTCATACCATAAACGCACACCATAATAACGATGGCCATGATTTAACTGCCCACAATGACGGTGCAGTTTGTACGCAATGTCATATACATGATCAGCAGTTTGCTGCGCCTACTATACCCTATACACAATCTCACCAAACCCATTTGAACTCCAAACATGTCAGTGGCATGGGGATTGTGTGTACGACTTGTCATAGCAATTCTGATTACCGGGTATTTGCTGATATGCAGCCGCTGGAGACGACGACGGTGTGCGATACCTGCCATAGTCCGGATGGGACGTATCCCGGTGTAAATGGCTTATTGAATACGACTCTGGGTGCCAAGGCCAACTATAAAACTGGCGGTATGTATGAGGCGGATGGCATAAGCTTGCAAGCAGGTAAAGAAAAGTGGTGTGCCTCCTGTCATGATGAAGTGCCTTCCGTGATTAATGGTGCAACGGCTCCGATTGCCATAGTTGGCATTAGTGCTGAGTACCATAATGTGACGGGTTGTCAGACTTGCCATGATGTCTCAGGTGCTGCCACCAATCTGAAATTAATTCAGAGTGTCATTAACACGCCAAATAGTGGAGCCAAGCCGGTCACCTTTACCGCGCTTACAGGTACTAATTCCTTTGCCGATGGGGATGCGACTTACGATGGCCCCTGTGAGGTCTGTCATACTATGACTGGGCACCACCAAAACAATGGTGCTGATGCTACAGCCCATAATGACGGTGCGACCTGTACCTCATGTCATACACATGATCAGCAGTTTGCAGCGCCGGCTTTACCTTATACACAATCTCACCAAACCCATTTGAACTCCAAGCATGTCAGTGGCATGGGCTTTGTGTGCACAACTTGTCATAGTGCGGGAGATCCTCTTGTTTTTGCGGACATGCAGCCGCTGGCGACGACGACGGTGTGTGATATCTGCCACAGTCCAGGCGGGATCTACCCCGGGGCCGGTGGTTTGATGAATGTAACGCTGGGCGCTAAGGCCAATTATAAGACCGGTGGCATTTATGAGGCGGATGGCGTGACTCTGAAAGCGGGTAAAGAAAAATGGTGTGCCTCCTGCCATGATGAATCGCCTTCTGTGATTAATGGTGCAACGGCTCCTATCGCCATGGTGGGTGTCAGCGCGGATTACCATCATGTGACGGGTTGTCAAACTTGTCATGATAGCTCAGGCAATTCCACCAACCTGAAATTAATTCAGGATGTCATTGCGACACCCAATAGCGGTAATAAGCTTGTTATATTTACGGCTCTCACCGGTACGAACTCTTTAGCCGATGGGGATGCCACTTATAACGGTGCTTGTGAAGTCTGTCATACCGTAAACGCACACCATAATAATGATGGGCATGATAATTCTCTTCATATGGATGGTGCGACCTGTACGTCATGTCATACGCATGATCAGCAGTTTGCGGCACCGACTTTGCTCTATACACAATCTCACCAGACTCATTTGAATTCCAAGCATGTGAACGGTATGAATTTTGACTGTACGACCTGTCATAACGATCCCGTGGCTGATCCACTTGTTTTCGCGGACATGCAACCTTTGTCCACGACAACGGTTTGTGACACTTGCCACAGTCCAGGCGGGACCTACCCCGGGGCCGGTGGTTTGATGAATGCAACGCTGGGTGCCAAGGCTAATTATAAGACCGGTGGCATTTATGAGGCGGATGGCGTGACCCTGAAAGCAGGTAAAGAAAACTGGTGTGCCTCTTGTCATGATGAATCACCTTCTGTGATCAATGGTGCAACGGCCCCTACTACGATGGTCGGTGTCAGTGCGCAGTATCATTATGTGACGGGCTGCCAGACTTGTCATGATGCCTCAGGTGGTGCCACTAACCTTTCAAACATAAAAAGTGTCATAACGACGCCGAACAGTGGCCTGAAGAGCGTCCTGTTTGCTGCCCTTACCGGTGCTAATTCCTTTGCGGATGGGGATGCGACTTACAATGGCGTCTGTGAGGTCTGTCATACTGTAAACGCACACCATAATAATGATGGCCATGATAATACGGCTCATATGGACGGTGCGACCTGCACGTCATGTCACTCGCACTCGGGGCAGTTTGCCGCACCTGCTGTGCCCTATACACAAACTCACCAAACCCATTTGAACTCCAAGCATGTTAGTGGCATGGGTTTTGTGTGTACAACCTGCCATAGTGACTCAGACTTCCTGCTGTTTGCAGATATGCAGCCGCTGGCCACGACGACGGTGTGTGACACTTGCCACAGTCCGGGCGGGACGTATCCCGGGGCCGGTGGTTTATTGAATGCAACGCTGGGCGCCAAGGCTAATTATAAGACCGGTGGCATTTATGAGGCAGATGGCGTGACCCTGAAAGCGGGTAAAGAAAAATGGTGTGCCTCCTGCCATGATGAATCGCCTTCTGTGATTAATGGTGCAACGGCCCCTATTGCCATGGTGGGTGTCAGTGCGCAGTACCATCATGTAACGGGTTGTCAGACCTGTCATGATACTTCTGGTGGTGCTACTAATCTGAAATTAGTTCAAAGTACCATTGCTACGCCAAATAGCGGCAATAAGCCTGTTATATTTACTGCTCTCACCGGTGCTAATTCTTTAGCCGATGGGGATGCGACTTACAATGGTGCTTGTGAAGTCTGTCATACTGTCAACGCACACCATAATAATGATGGCCATGATAATACCGCTCATATGGATGGTGTGACCTGCACATCATGTCATACGCATGATCAGCAGTTTGCGGCACCTGCTTTACCCTATACACAATCTCACCAAACCCATTTGAATTCCAAACATGTGAACGGTATGAATTTTGACTGCACGACTTGTCATAACGATCCCATAGCCGATCCGCTTGTTTTCGCGGACATGCAGCCTCTGGCTACCACCGCTGTCTGCGGCACCTGCCACAGTCCGGGAGGGACGTATCCTGGAACAGGCGGTTTACTGAACGCAACCCTGGGTGCCAAGGCCAATTATAAGACCGGTGGCATTTATGAGGCGGATGGCGTGACCCTGCAAGCAGGCAAAGAAAACTGGTGTGCCTCCTGTCATGATGAATCACCTTCTGTGATCAACGGCGCAACGGCCCCTATCGCGATGGTGGGTGTCAGTGCGCAATACCATCATGTGACCGGTTGTCAGACCTGTCATGATACTTCTGGCGGTGCGACTAACCTGAAATTAATTCAGAGTGTTATTGCTACGCCAAATAGTGGTTCTAAGGCAGTGACCTATACGGCACTCACCGGCACTAATTCCCTGGCTGATGGGGATGCGACTTATAACGGTGCTTGTGAAGTCTGTCATACCGTAAATGCACACCATAATAATGATGGTCACGACAACACGACTCATATGGACGGTGCGACCTGTACCTCATGTCATTTACATTCAGGGCAGTTTGCTGCGCCGACCTTACCTTACTCCGAGTCTCACCAAACCCATTTGAATTCCAGGCATGTGGGCGGTATGAATTTTGACTGTACGACCTGTCACAATGATCCCATAGTCGATCCGCTTGTTTTTGCGGACATGCAGCCGCTGGCTACTACCACCGTATGTGATATCTGCCACAGTCCAGGTGGAACATATCCCGGAGCCGGTGGTTTGTTGAACACAACCCTGGGTGCCAAGGCCAACTTCAAAACGGGCGGCATGTATGAAGTAGATGGCGTGACTCTCAAAACGGGCAAAGAAGATTGGTGTGCTTCCTGTCATGATGAATCGCCTTCTGTGATCAATGGTGCAACGGCCCCCACTACGATGGTCGGTGTTAGTGCACAGTACCATTATGTGACGGGCTGCCAGACCTGTCATGATGCATCAGGCAGTGCCACCAACCTGGCATTCATCAACAGTGTTATTAATACCCCGAACAGCGGGATGAAGAGTGTTGTGTTTACCTCACTCGCCGGTCCTAATTCCTTTGCGGATGGGGATGCGACTTATAATGGTCCCTGTGAGGTCTGTCATACCACGACCGGACACCATCAAAACAATGGTGCTGATGCTACGGCCCATAATGACGGTGCGACCTGTACGTCTTGTCATTTGCACTCGGAGCAGTTTACCGCGCCTGCTATGCCCTATACAGAGTCTCACAATACCCATATACAGTCAGATCTGACAAAGGGCCTTAGCCTTGTGTGCACGGACTGTCATAGCGGGGGAAGTTATCTCCTGTTTGCTGACATGCAGCCATTGGCCACCACCACTGTGTGCGATACCTGCCACAGTCCCGGGGGAACCTATCCTGGGGTGAGTGGTTTACTGAATGCAACTTTGGGTGCCAAGGCCAACTACAAGACCGGTGGCATGTATGAGGCGGATGGTGTGACCCTGAAAGCAGGCAAAGAAAAATGGTGCGCTACTTGCCATGATGAAGTGCCGTCTGTGATAAACGGCGTGTCGGCCCCTAAAGTGATCGGCGACGAAGGCGCATCTACGGCTTATGGGAAAGGTTACGGCTATTATAAATCTGGCCATGGCCTGCCAACTTCAGAGCGATATCCTGCCTCGCAGAGCGTCGGAGCCGGTATAGGTTGTTCGGATTGTCATAACGCATCCAAAAGGCATATTGACGGAAATGCTCGAACCTATGTGGCGGAGGGGGATTCTGATCCGATTAGCTCAAACTACCAGAATGGTTACCGTTTGAAGGATGTCGCGGGC
>JAFLJQ010000141.1 GCA_022712915.1 Gammaproteobacteria bacterium
TTGCCTCGCTAATTTGGTAGCTTGTTTTTTCTCCATCGGATACGCCTGATCACTCGGTTTTTTGTCGAATTGTGTGATCTGATCCGATGGGGTTCAATAAGTTCCCTTATTTTTCAATGAGTTTAAA
The DNA here is from genome assembly GCA_022712915.1 of Gammaproteobacteria bacterium. GTDB lineage: Bacteria > Pseudomonadota > Gammaproteobacteria > UBA6429 > Thiohalophilaceae > JAHEDB01. The sequence goes on from JAFLJQ010000141.1 coordinate 128, forward strand.
GATCCTACGTATGATGTTATGTTAGCTTAACAGGTTAGTTGTTCCGGGGTATCTTGGTTTAGAATGGGGTTGGCTTTAGTTCTGTTCTAGTAAAACATCGAAAAATTACCCGGCAGCAGGGCTGCTTCTAAAAAAGTGGGAAGGTTAAGGAAAATACCCCTAAACTGGTTTGATTATTACTCTGAGTATATGATTTATGACGACTTTCCCTGAGTTACCAACTCATATTCAATTAAGAAAAAATTACGAACTAACAAGCGCTATTACTCATGCGTTATCCCAATTCATTGCAGAAACGAATCCCTTTCTTTTATTTAATGGCTTGCTAGAAAACTTGTTGTTGTTAACGGAAAGTGAATATGGATTTATTGGTGAAGTGCATTATGATGAAAGCGGCCAACCATATATTCAATGTTATGCTACAACAAATATCGCCTGGAGTAAAAAAACACGAGAATTATATGAGCGTACTGCTGAACAGGGTATGAAGTTTGCAAAACTTAATACCTTGTATGGCGAAGTGTTAAAGACTGGCAGTTATGTTATCTCCAACGAACCAGCAACGGATGTGAGAAGCGGCGGACTACCGCATGGCCACCCTGCCTTGAATAAATTTTTAGGCATCCCTTTTTTTAATGCAGATATCATGCTTGGCGTTGTTGGCATTGCTAATAGAGAAAATGGTTATGATGAACCACTTGTTGAATATTTAAATCCATTTCTTACTGTTTGTGGAAATTTAATACAGGCCTATCATAATAATCAACAACGTAAGATCATTGAACAAGAATTACAGCATTATAAAGGAAGACTTGAAGAACTATCGAATAAACAATTGAATGGCTTTGATGGGCATGACATTCAAGAGATGAAGTGCCTCGATAATGGTATCCCCATTGAGTTAGCTGATGGATACACTTACCTGCAACAACATAAAAGTTTATTGCAACACAACAAATTTGTTTCATTAACAAAAAAAGAATCTTTATTGCTCTTTCTTTTGGTCTCACACAGAAACAATCTTGTTACGTATGTTCAAATTGAAGAATTTGTCTGGACAAATATTGTTGTTAGCGAATCGTCGTTAAGAGCATTGGTGTTAAGGCTTCGTAAAAAGGTGCCGAGTTTTGAGATAAAAACTATTTCGGGCATTGGTCTTTCACTCATCATTTAAGTTTTTATTACCAGTGCATTTCTATCCTTTTGTTAATTGCAGGCTTGTGGTGTCCAAAAAAGGTATGGGGCATAGCTGTAAAATATACTTTCCTGCAGAGGGCGAAAATTAAGCACCGGAAAGATCAATCGATTATTCCTTAAATAATAAATCTGGTTTCTCCCGGGTATATTTTCATTTTCTTCAAATATATAAACCACCATTGTGCATCCTGTGTTATTAAAATATATTTTCTACTTAACAGGGTAACAGAGATCAAATATAACAAAAATCTCACGCATCTTTCACAGTTCTGTCACTTTATATTTAATCGTAATAGCTATACTACCGCTACGTTATTCTTGAATTAAATTTTTTGACAAAGGAAAATTAAACATGAATCAAAAATCACTTTATGAACGTCTTGGTGGCTACGATGGCATTACTGCTTTTGCTGACGATTTGCTTTCTCGCTTGGAGGCTGATTCACAATTGGCTCGTTTCTGGCAGAACCGAGGCGATGATGGTATAGAAAGAGAAAAACAATTACTCATTGATTATTTGTGTTCAAATGCGGGGGGGGCAGTGTATTACACTGGACGTGATATGAAGATATCACATAAGGGTATGAAAATCAGTGAAAGTGATTGGTCTGTTTTTCTTGAGCATGCCGGAGCCACAATACAAGCCTTACAGGTTCCCAAGCAAGAATCCGATGACGTGGTTGCGTTTGTCTTGAGTCTGAAAGACGATATTGTCGAAGCATAAATGCTTGCGGGACACTAATAAACAATATTGTTATATAGAAGGTTCAATATTATAGTGTTCGTTATTGTTGTCCCGCTATAAATTCAGAAAAATTATGGCTCTTCAGAAAAATCTGTGGGTTGATTCCGGCTCAGGAAGCTTCCCCATCGTATGAAATAGGCTCGCAGAGTTATTATTACTGCGAGGTAGGGCTCTACGGTGACCCTTAAGAAAATGCTCTAACTATTTGTTATCTCTTGATTGTTAAGTCTTTGTTAGTCATAACGTGCCATTTCCTAAAATAGGTGTCCACGTAAGCTGAGCTTTATATTATGTACAATGAAAAGAAATTTAAAAAAAATATCCTGTTCTGAACAACAGGAGTTTAAAAAGCATTGAAAAAGTAGCTGATTCCTTTATGGACTGGTCGTCAAAGCTATTTCTTGCATTTTTAGTCTCAGTAGTGTCAGTACCAGTTGTTGTTATAATTAAATTAATTTTTTCCACTAATGCTTCAGGTGTATCAATTGAAACAATCAAGAATAAATTTGATGCCCTATATATTATCCCTGTGTAGTGGTCAAGTTTTTTTGGCCACGGAATTGTATTCAAGCCAATATTTATCTTCAGCCGTATTCGGCGCCAAACCCGCATTATGACGATGCGGCCTAACCTGGCTGTAGTAACCAATAATGTAATCTATAATTTC
>JAFLJQ010000080.1 GCA_022712915.1 Gammaproteobacteria bacterium
GGTTTGAATCGTAAAGTAAATTTGGTCACCAGAAAAGCGTATGGGTTTAGGCACTATGAAACGCTGGAAATAGCACTATTTCATACGATGGGGAAGCTTCCTGAGCCAGAATCAACCCACAGATTTTTCTGAAGAGCCATATTTATTAATCTGCTCATGTCACTTATCGCATTAGCCATATCACTAAATTACTTCTTCATCGTACCCGTGGCTTTTCTTTCTATTGCCTCTTTTTGTTTTTTAATGGCATTAATTTTGAGCAATAAATCCGTAAATTTTTCTTAGGGATGTATGTATGTGCCATTCTACAAAAAAATTAACTCAAGCGATTCGTGACAAAAAAGTAACGGTACTCGATACAGTACAGAATTGCCTGGATCAAATTGATCTCCATAACCCGGCAATAAATGCCATCGTTACGCTAGACAAAAAAAATGCCACAAATACTGCAATAGAAATGGATTTGCGTATAGCGAATCAAGAAAAAGACTTGCCAGAACTTTTTGGGGTTCCAATATCGATTAAGGATGCATTTGAAACGCAAGGGATAAAAACAACCAGTAGCCATCCTCCACTGAAAAATTATGTTCCAACAAATGACGCGACGGTGGTTAAACGGCTAAAAAAAGCCGGTGCTATTGTTCTTGGGAAAACAAATTTGCCTCAACTAGCCGGTGATATTCAGTGTTGGAGTCCATTATTTGGCCACACGAATAATCCATGGAACCACAAGCTGACCAGTGGCGGAAGTTCTGGTGGCAGTGCCGCAGCAGTCGCCATGGGGTTTTCCTTTTTAGACGTTGGCAGCGACCTTGCAGGCTCAATCCGTATTCCAGCGGCTTATTGTGGTGTTGCCGGTTTGAAAGCAACTGAAAACCGTATTCCTCGAACGGGTCATATTCCTCACCTTCCAGGTACTAATCGCTCCGTACGCCACATGCTGTCATTTGGGGCACTTGCTCGATGTGTCGATGACCTTCGTTTAGGGCTAGATGTGATAGCTGGGCCAGATGGGATTGACAGTGAAGTTCCTCCAATATCGATAAATATGGCACATCGAAAAAAAAGAAAAAAACTACATGTCGCGTGGTGGGATGATTTTGATGGTGTACCAACCTGCCATCGTACAAAAGCAGGCCTCAATGCTACCGTGAAACAATTAACTAATGCAGGAATAGACGTTCAACGTTGTTTTCCCGAAGGTTTTGATTTTGAAGCCGCGTGGTATGCTTATGGCATCATTATGGGTGCAGAGATTGGCTTAGGCATGCCAACTATAGAACGATTCCCCTTATCATTGATTAGAGGATTTTTGCCAAAATCTCAACCACTCCTCCGCTCTGTTGCAATGGGAATGTCTTTTGATCTTCAGCGATATAATGATGCGCTGAACATCAGAGAACGGCTTATTTTACAAATAGAACGTTTTCTTGAAAACTGGGATGTCTGGATTTGCCCCGTAACCCCGAGCGTTGCCTTTCCCCATAGAAAGCCTGGGAAGTTTAGAAAACCACCAAAGATAATGGTCGATGACTACGCAATGCCATATCTGGAGGGAACCGTCAGTATGACGGTTCCCTTTTCATTGACAGGAAGTCCCGTCGTGTCATTGCCCACTGGCGTATTTGATGGTTTACCTGTTGGGATTCAGATCGTTGGTAAACGTTGGCATGATGAAAAATTGCTTGATGATTGTGAAATAATTGAATCAATGACAAAAGGATTTAAAACTCCACCCAGCTATTCTTGTTCTGGCTGAATACACCGGGCACTTTAATAAGAGATAATCCCTATCAATCACTGGGAGATCATGGTGATTTAGTCCTATCTAGCGCTCTGCTGGCTCTGTTCAATCTATCTGAACATTAAAGTCATTCACCCATCAATGAAAGGCTTTTATGGCCAGTTTTGCAATGGTTGGGCTAACAACCGCCTGAGAGGAATAACGTCTTTTCCAAGCGCTCGCCATCGATTCCGGGGAGTTTGAGCACAAAATCAAACAATAGCGGGTTGTATTGCCAAACCTCATTCAGCGGCTCGCGGTGCTGCGCATCCAATAATTGCCAACCAATCAGATCATCTACCGGGTTGAGCATGCTCACCGCAGGGAATGGAAAGTCACTACCATTCACCAAGTGGCAGCCATAGCGATTCTGTTGATTAGCTAAAAAGTGCTCCAACTGCTTAACCAGTGCACCCTATAGTTATATTCAGATTGAACAGCCTGAACACCAACCATTGCTTGGTTCGCAATACCAGAAATACCATACCCATTGTCTATTGCTGCAATCACGCCTACGACCGCTGTGCCGTGATTACGCCACATTAGGTCATTATAATGCGTTCCACTATCACTAAAAAGTGTCGGCATATCTTCATGGCTAGTGTTCCACGCACCTTCTACATCAATAATTTTAATACCTTCACCTCGTCCCCCATTTACAGTCCATGCAAATTCTGCATCGATACCATTGGGTGCAGGAACTAAATACGTTTGATTTGTCTCATAATCCGGCGTTGCTAAATGAGACGCAAGTTCAGGTTTTGGTTGAGCATAGGCTATTTCCACAATTTTAAGCTTATTCAAACGCTCTAATATTTTTTCCACACTTTGATATGTTGTGTGTTTGGGTAAATGCATCGTATGATACAGATTAAGGTCTGCCAGTCTCTTTTTCGATTTCAACTCGCCGTCTTTCTTCATCGTAAACAAGGCATCTTCATCAAACGAAGAAAACATGCGAACCATCTTATATTTATTATTTTCAACAATCGACTCAACAACCTCAGTGTCTGATGCTAAATCAGAAACATTAGTGCCTGGAGGCAATGATTTATTTAATTGAGAAATCAAAACTCCATTTTTAATACGCATTCCCGTACCTTCCCTATATTTAATTACAATGTAAGGAACCTCGTAATCTGCGGGTAATGTATATCTAGATTTTTTGTCCACGCCGCTGGCAGCTTGAACAACTGACAGAGCAAACAAAACCATTAAAAACAACGTTATTGTACGTGCAAAAAATATATTTTCTTTACGCATGCCAACTCCTTATTAATTAATATATTTTGGCCTTTACAGAAAAAAGGTTAGTTATCTATCACTCATAGACCAAACCGAACAAGAACAAATTAGGGTAAAGGTCAGCACGTTCAAATAATATTTATACTCTACCTCTAACCTACACACCTGAATTAAGCAGATAAAAACACCAACAAATAGGGCCACAGGTCAGAGAATAACGAGCCTGTAAATTAAATTGTGTAACTGCTCATTAATTAATACCCTAACCTACAGGAAAATTAATAATGAGCATAGTGATGAACGAGAAAGAGATGAGGGCCTTGGCAGGACAACTGGCCAAGAACATAAAGACAGAAAA
>JAFLJQ010000104.1 GCA_022712915.1 Gammaproteobacteria bacterium
ACTATTGTGAGGCGATACTTAAGCCAACTAGGCAAACTTAAGAATACGGTTAAAGGTTTTTTCAAAGATCCAAATTTAGCCTATATTTAAGATAGAGATTATCTTAATATTATGTCGCATAATTAACGTACTTATTAGTAACAGAGGCGGACAAAGGGTCGGATATATCTGGAAGGATGCAATAAGATTGAATTTGTAGTTATGGGCATGGTGCGGCATGTCAACTGTTAAGTGTAAGGCGAACAAGACAAGTAAGTAATGTTTTGTTGGTATATTCATGATGAAGCAAAGGAGAGCAGACGGTGATAACTAGACAGCTACGAGGCAGAGTCCTGCTTAGCGAGGATATCTTTTTGTTACAGTTATTGATAACACGATATATTTATAAGACTGGACTACAGGTTGATGTGGTGAGCAACGGAGAGCAGGCAGTAAAGGCGGCACTTGCTGGTGACTATGCTATTGTCATTATGAGTATGAATATGCCGGTGATGGATGGATTTACGGCGGTTTCAATATTGCGCGCCAAAGCATATGACAGGCCAATTATCGCCATGACAGCCAGTGCCAAACAGAAAGATAAGGAACAGTGTCTAGCTTTGGGGTGTAATGATTTTATAGCTAAACCGGTGCAACAAGAACATCTTTACAGGGTTCTTGCAAGGTATGCGTATGCCAGTGTCAATGAACAGGTTCTGGTATCAACATTGTATGAGACAAATCCTGATATGACTGGCTTAGTTGAGACATTTCTGGCGGCTCTGCCTGATTATATTGCTCAGTGCCAGACGGCGTTGGCAGTGAAAAACTGGGCAGCGTTGGGTAATGTTCTGCATACTCTAAAAGGCATGGGCGGTAGTTATGGCTATAAAATCATAACTGAGGTGGCAGAACAGGCGGAACAGAATCTTAAGATGGCTGATTACGTTGCTCTAAAATCATTGCTTGAAAAGCTCGAACATTTAAATGGCCATGCGCAGCGGGCTTATCAACAACAACTCGGTGATCAAGTCTAAATAGAAGGCAGGGTAGGTTCTGAGTTGTATAAAAAGTGGCTCGATTAAGGCACCATAGTAGATGAGTCCTTTTCCTCGGAATATAGCATTGGAGCTAGCATATCAAGAAAGATTTTCAATCAATTAAGTGCTGATGTGTTTGAATTGTGGCAGGTACTCAATTTGTATTTGTCAGCTCAGTGGTAAAATTAGCTGTATTAATAGAGAATTTTTTGAGAAATGCAGCAATGTTATTTGTATAATACGGATAACTGCATAGAACAGCGATAACATGTCAGAGCAAAAACACTCCCCTGAGATCATTCTGCTTGACTGGCGCTCTACGAGACCATTGCAATCAGGTGTTATTCATCTTTATGTTGTGCCTATAAGTGGGATACCGCATAACGAATCTGAGTTGAACTTTATGCTTAACCAGGATGAGCATGCGAGAGCAGATCGATTTATTAATCCTGAACATGGGCGTAATTTTCGAAAGGTCCGTGGTTTGTTGCGTCATTTGTTGACACAGTATGTGGACGTTGCACCACAAATTCTAGAATTCAATTATACTGAGTATGGCAAACCCTTTTTAAAAGGGGGCGCGGATCTGCAATTCAATCTGTCGCATTCTCGAGACATGGTGGCTTATGCTTTTAGTCTTGATCATGAATTGGGAGTGGATATTGAATACATGCGACCACAAAAAGATCTTGATGGTATGATCAGATATGTATGCTCAGAAAAGGAGCAAGTGGAATTAAAGGCAATGAAAGAGGAAGAAGTTATGGATGCCTTTTATCGACTCTGGACACGCAAGGAGGCCTTTATCAAGGCGTGTGGGCGGGGCCTAGGTATGGGGTTGCGCTCAATTCATGTCGGCACTGGGGAAAGTCGTTTGCCGCTTGTTGTTGAATACAAAAATAAAATTTTACCCATGTGGTTCATGCAAGATATTAAGCCGCCTATAAACTACAAAATGGCTATTTCATCAAATTACCCGAATGATATATAGATCTAATTGCATCGTGATAATGGTTTGTTTTAGTTCTAATGTATAATAAGAACTATGGTCGATAAAATAAACAAAACTGACAATGAATGGCGGTTCGAACTGTCTGAAGAGCAGTTTTATGTTAGTCGACAACACGGTACTGAGCGGGCTTTTACCGGAAAATATCTTGACTGCAAAGAAAAAGGTATCTATGTGTGCAGTTGTTGTGCTGCACCGTTATTTGATTCTACATGCAAGTATGATTCTGGTAGTGGCTGGCCTAGTTTTTTTCAGTCGCTGAATAATGATGTTATTGAAGAAAAACATGATCATTCTCACGGTATACATCGTATCGAGGTCCAGTGTAAACAATGTGGAGCGCATTTGGGGCACGTTTTCTCTGATGGTCCACAGCCAACAGGGCTGCGGTATTGTATTAATTCCATATCACTGGAACTGAAACAAACTTAACTAATGGGCACTTCTATAAATGCACTTTTCACCCAGGGGCACAAGTCCGCGATAGCGGCATCAGCGCCGTGCTCGAACACCTGGACGGCACCTTGTCCTCATGTATGCCATATCACTGCTGTCCCGTTAATAATCTAAACAATCATGTATCTAGCGAGTACTTAACGGCTTGAGGAGGTTGAAATGAGCATGAGACATGAAAAGTGTTTATAAAACACATTTTACCGCAAAGGTCGCAAAGAGGCGCAAAGAAAAAATAAATTCGGTAATTTATAAATAATGAGTTTAAAGTCTTCGGATAAGCTCTAATTTTATCTAATATAAAACAGAATAACGTTGCGCCCTTTGCGGTTTAGATCTTTAAAATGGATTAAATGTTTAACGGGATAGCAGTGTTGCCGGATAATGCTTATTTACGGTATAAATAAAATTTTTTGTGAAGATCATTGTAGTATAGGCACATTTATTGAGCGGAGGCGATGGAGTTTGGTATGATAATGCAACTTTCATTGTTGATATATTGTTTGTAGTATTCTAAAAATTGATCGGCTGATAGAGGGCGGCTGTAATAAAATCCCTGTACTTCATTGCAGTGGTTTGCCTTTAAAAATTCAATGTGGTCTTCGTTTTCTGCGCCTTCTGCAATAACAGATAGATTTAGATTGTGTGACATATTGATAATTGTTTTGGCCATGGCACCGTGTTCGCCATTCCTGCCGATATCCTTGATAAAGGCACGATCTATTTTAAGTATGTCAATGGGTAACAGGTGTATGCTGCTGAGTGAGGAATAACCGGTTCCGAAGTCATCCATAGAGATGGTGTAGCCACGTTGTTTGAAGCGCTGCAGTATATTGATAGTTTGATCGAGATCGTCCAGCGCGACACTTTCAGTTATTTCGAGATCTATACAATGACTGGGCAGTCTATATTTATAGACGGCATTATCCAGGGTTGTGGATAAGTTAGGATCAGAAAATTGCTTTGCCGATAAATTGATACCAATACGTAATTCCTCAACGCCACAGTCAAGCCATGTACGGATTTGCTTGCAGGCAGTTTCTATTATCCAGTAACCCATTGGAATAATAAGACCGGTTTCTTCAGCGACGGGAATAAAATCAATGGGCGACATCCAGTCATTGTCATCAAGTTCTAGTCGAACCAGTGCTTCGGCACCAATTAATTTTCTGGAGGAAAGATCAATTTGTGGCTGGTAAAATAAATGTAATTGATCATTTTCCAAGGCTAGGCGAATATGAGTCTCAATAGCACGAATACGCACAGCCTGTTGGTTCATCTCAGGGGAATGGAAACAGGTTTTATCATTTATGCTTTCCTTGGCGTTATTAAGTGCAAGAAGCGCATTGGATATTAATGAATTAGAATTGCCTTCTTCTATGGGAAATATTGAAATGCCCATGCGAATATCAACAAATATCTCCTGTTTATCAACGACATAAGGTGTGAGTAGGTGTTGTTGCATATTATCTAATGCTGATTTTAGCAAGTCGAGGCCATTAAGATTATTGATCAGGACAACAAAGGTTTGAGCCTCATACCGTCCCGCAATCTCAATGCCAGATAGTGAATTTAGTCTGTCGGCAAAACATTTTAATAACCGATCAGCAGATTGATGACCTAGTGAGTCATTTATTTCACTAAAGCGTTTAAGGCCGATCGCAACGGTGGCGGTTAGATGAGTATCTGATTCCTTGCGGGCCAGTAACTTATTGAGTTCATTGACCAGTTGTTTTTTGTTCGGTAGCCCGGTTAAATCATCATGATACATCTGGTGCTCAATTAGTGCTTCGGCATTTCGTTGTTGGGTAATGTTTTGCAGCGTACCACGCAGTGCCTGAACATCATTATTTTGATCAAGAACGGCTTCTGCATAAAGATGGAATGTATAGTCGAGATAATCAAGTTTTATGCGGTGGTCGAATTCAATTTTCTGTTTGGTTTTATATAGTTCGGTCAGTTTATTTTGCAAGAGGTCCCTGTCATCTGGATGAATGAGTTGAATATAATCAGCAAAGGTGTTGGCGCTGATATGTTTAGTAGGGAATTGCTCATAAAATACATCTGATAAGTTTATCTCCTGGTTTTGTAAATCCATCTGCCAGTAGGCCAGTTTGGCAATGCGTTGGGAGTGTTGCAGGCGTGCCTCATTTTCAGCTAATTCTATTTGTATATCGCGATCGCGTATGGCATAAAGAACACGCTTGACCAAGAGTGGCCAATTGATTGGCTTGGTTATAAAGTCATTGGCACCGGCAATAAAGGCATCATCAACCGAGGCCACATCATTCAGGCCGGTAAGCATGATGATGGGGGTTTCATTGTAACTGAAATTGTTGCGGATTAGTCGACAGGTTTCAAAGCCATTTATCCCTGGCATCATTACATCCAGCAGGATGAGGTGTGGTATATAGTGTTCGAGAATTGCCAGACCACCTTCACCACTATTGGCCTCTTCTACATGGTAACCTTGTTTGTGCAATATTTTTTTCAGAGTAAGGCGAGTGACATTATCATCATCGATGATAAGAATCGGTGTTTCAGTCATAGTGGGTAATTGTGTGTGATGAGACATTGTTAGGACGCTATTTTAAATACTCGAAGATATTCATTTTTTGTCTTTGAGTAGATTTGTTCAATTTCAGCGACATGCTTGGAGATGTGGGTAAATTGCTTTTCGTGTAGTGTTGTTTCCAGTTTTCCACAAATATCACTGAGTAAGAGGGCACCAACATTGCCACTGGCACCTTTAAGTGTATGGGACAGCGCGATAAGTGTGTCGATATCGTTGATGCCTTGATCAACCTGTTGTTTTAGTTGTGATGATATATTGTCTCCAGATTTTATAAATTCATGTATGACTTCGAAAAAATCTTCTTCAAGGGTTTCGAGCAGCATATCGGTTGTTTCATAGTCGATAAGATTGTCTGTGTCTTCAGCCATGATAATTATCCTTTATTAACTAATGGAGATATAGGATCTGCTAATAGCCATGTTTGTAATGCAGTGGAGACAGTTTCAGGACGAATAGGCTTACTGATGTAGTCATTCATACCTGCTTGTATGCATTTATCACGGTCATGCTGCATGGCGTTGGCAGTCATTGCGACGATGGGTGTTGTCGTGTTTTTACCGGATTTACGTATGCTACGAGTTGCAGAATAGCCATCTGTGTTTGGCATGTGACAATCCATAAAAATGAGGTCATATTGGTCATGCATGCACTTTTCGATTGCCTGGGTTCCATCTTCGGCTATGTCTGCCGTGTAACCCAATTTTTTCAGAATGCCGATGGTTACCTTTTGATTGACGGCATTATCTTCGGCAAGAAGTATTTTGATTCCGGTATTAATTTCTGGTTTAACAGTAATGTTTTTTTGTTCGTGGGTCTGTGATTTTGTTTCAATGATTTTCGTGCCGCCTAGCTGGTTAGCTATGGTGTCAAATAGAGTTGAGGATCGAACTGGTTTGGTTAATACATATTCCACGCCTAATTGCTGTATGCGTTGTCGACTATCATCGTCATTCATTGATGTTAGAATGATGATGTTGGTATCTGACAAGGTTTTGTGTTCACGGATATATTTTGAAACATTTAAGCCATCCATTCCGGGCATCATAAAATCAAGCAACACCAGATCAAATGGCTTGTTGTTCTGTTGGGCGGCTTCTAGTGTGGTGATAGCATCCTGGCCGGATTCACTTGTTGAGGAGGATATATTCCAACTTTTAAGGAGTTTTGTATAGATGGTGCGGTTGGTTTGGTTGTCGTCGACGATCAATACCTTGATGTTTGATAGATCGGCAATACTTTCCTTTTCACTAAATAATTTATCTGATTTGTCCAGGCTGATCTCGAACCAGAATGTACTGCCTTTGCCCAATTCAGATTCCACGCCTATTTCGCCCTGCATCAGGCCAACTAATTGACGACATATGGAAAGACCTAGTCCTGTACCACCAAACTTGCGTGTTGTTGAACCGTCTTCTTGGCTAAATGAGTCAAATATAGCTTGCTGGGCCTGATTGTTGATACCGACACCAGTATCGGTTACTTCAATTCTTAGATAATAAGATTTTTCACACTCATCAAGGGTTATGACACGGGTTATGACTTCACCATCAGATGTAAACTTGATAGCATTGCCCAGTAGATTAATAATGATTTGGCGCAGGCGGGTTGGATCGCCGATCACCATTCGCGGCATGTTTGCCGGTAGGTCATAATTTATTTCGATGTTTTTGCTGTGGGCGCGCTGAGCGAGTAGACTGCTAATATCCTCAATGGCCATTTTCAAATCAAAGTCTATTTTCTCAAGCTGTAGTTTACCGGCTTCTATTTTGGAGAAATCTAGAATATCGTTGAGAATATTCATTAACAGTTCACCGGAGCCAAAAGCCGTCTCGGCATATTCGCGTTGCTCTTGATTGAGTTTTGTATCACACAGCAGGCTTAGCATGCCCAAAACACCATTCATTGGGGTGCGGATTTCGTGACTCATATTGGCAAGAAATTCAGATTTTGATTTACTTGCCGCAATGGCTTTTTCCTTTGTCTTGATAAGACCAATTTCAGCGAGCTTTTGAACCGTAACATCCTGTGCCGTACACACGGCACCGATGACGGTATTATTTTCAAATAGTGGAGACATACCGACCGTTATATGTTTAATGATTTCACCAACATTGATCATGACTGAAATAGAATGCAGGGTAGCGCCTTCTATGAGGACTAAATCAATATTTTTCTGTAGTGGTTCGTTGTTCATGCCTGATAGGGCATTTATAAAAGGCTTATGAATTATGTCTTCAATACTTAAGCCTGTAATCTCTGTTGCCCTTGCGTTGACCTGGGTGGTGTTTTGATCGGTACCAATAACAAAAACAGCATTGGTGGTGTTATCAAATATATTTTCCATTAACTGAATACTGTGGCGTAAATGCATTTCTGCAGTATGCCGGTCGGTTGATTCTTCTATGAGTTGATGATTTGCTTCTTCCAATTCGTTAGTGCGTGCCAGAATACGTTCTTCAAGATGTTCCTGTGCATTGAACAATTGTTTGATTAGTGGATTGATGATGCCACTAATGGCGATTGCGCCAAGGACAATGGCTAGTAAGGCCAGCAGGGCGCCTGCAAACAGGCTGCCGGAGTAATGATCCCAGAATTCATTGATGGAAATGGATGTAATTAGGGTCATTGATAAGGTGGGTATGTGACCATATGCGTACAGACGTACGTTTGGCTCATTTTTATCTTGCCAGTAGAGTGTACCAATTTTGTTGTTAGTTCCGGATATATTAATAATGTGTCTTGTCAGGCTGTCTATTTTGAAGGTGCTGCTATGGATCGTACCTTTAATATCCTTGTATATGCCTTGTCGTGTTTCATTGATGTTATTACGATCAATTAGCAGGAAGCGCATGGATTGATATGAGAGTGGCATGCGTTGATAGGCCTCGACTATCTGTTTCAGGGTTGCACCTTTGGCTCCTTGCTGGTGATCATCCTGGCTGTTCTGGTTATCGAATTGAGCAACAGATTCAATTATTTCTGTATTAAAGCGGATGATAGACATGAGACCTTTTTTGTCTTCCTTGGCAGCCATTTTGTAACTGATATTGGCAGAGATGCCAATGATGATGAGGGACACGGCGGCCAGGGCGATTAATACAATACCAAGACGTTTTTGAGCAGAGACGGTCGACAATTTGCCTTGATGTGAACTGGTCAAGGCACCCAGAATAAGGATTAGAATGGTGATCATGCTTATCCATAATATCAGCAGTTTATTATCGACGACCTTTTCTAATTCAATACTGCCAGGCCCAGTCGGCTGAAAGGTGACGGCCGCCATGCCCGTATAGTGCATTGCAGTGATTGCAAAACCTAACACCAGCGCTCCAGCTATTTTAATGAGGAGAGAATCCTTGAACCGATACTTGTCTTGATGTACTGCGATCCATAAGGCGGCAAAGGATGCACTGATGGCAATGGCTAAAGATAGAGCAACTATTCCCATGTTGTAATGGGTGCTGGCTGGCATGATCATGGCCGCCATACCGATGTAGTGCATCAGTGATATACCTCCGCCCATAGCAATGGCAGAAATACTAAGGTGTGATATGGAAATATCTGGCTTAGCCATCATCCAAAGGGCAAAGCAGGCGGAGCCAATGGCTATACAAATAGAAATTATGGTGAGAGATAAATCATAGGTAAGCAGCATGTCCATATCAAAAGCCATCATGCCGATAAAGTGCATAGACCATATGCCTGAACCAAGTGTTAGCCCCCCCATAGCTACCCATATATGTTTGGCATTAGGCTTGTGTTCACGTAAGTGCTGTGCGTGCGATAGTGTAATGAATGAAGCGGCAGCCGCAATGAGATACGAAAGACAAACGAGTTTTATATCATAACTTTCCATAGTGACTTTAGCCTGATGGTGGTGAGGGATGCCTTAAAATGTTGTCGGCAGCCTTATAATATAATCCAGCCTTGTTCTCATTAAATAATGTTGCAGGCTGTTAAATGCAATTGTAAAAAAATGTTTCATAGCTGGTGTTGGCATTAAAGCAGTGACATGAATATCAGTTCATCAAAAATATAATTTCGATTTAAGATTGTTGAACTCCTGGTCGTTATTTAAGAGGGGCATTGGTTAATTGACGGGCTTTATGAAGGCTTGTTTTTGTTAAGAGAGAATCTTTCTGAATGGTAAATACAACTATATTAATCGTGGACGATGACAAATATATGCTTGAGTTGCTTGGCGCTCACATTGAAGGTGCTGGCTATGATGTTCTAAAAGCAGAAAATGGAAATGTGGTGCTGCAATTAATTGAAGATGCTAATATCAAGCTGGACGTCATTATTTCAGATGTTGATATGCCGCAACTGGATGGTTACGGTCTGTGTAACGAGTTGCGCAGGCTCGACAATTTTAAAGAAACCCCCTTTATTTTTATCTCGGCTAAAACATCACTTGATGAAAAACTCAAGGGTTATGATGTTGGTGGAGATGAGTACATAACTAAACCTTTCGAAGGTGAAGAAGTGGTGTTGAAGGTCAGAAATATAATTGATAATCGGATTAAACATCTGGCCATGACCCAGCGCGTGCAAGACTCACACAATGCAGCTATGCAGGCTATGAGTTACACCAGTAACCTAGGGCAGGTGCTGCAATTTATGAAGGCTACGGCAGATGTCAATGAATTCAATGTGCTAGCAGATAAGTTGTTCGATGTGACATCTTCGTTTGGCTTATCGGCGGTGATTCAGTTCCATTCGCCAAATGGGATCATGAATTATAAAAAACATGGTAATGTTACTCCTTTGGAGGCTAATGTTATCGAGCTTGCACGCAGTAAAGCCCGTATATTTGATTTTCAGGCGCGAAGCATATTTAATTATAATAATTTCTCCTTGCTGATTTTAAACATGCCACTGGGGGAAGAAGAAAAATACGGTATGTTGAAAGATGTTTTAGGGAATTTGTGTGACACCATCGAATCAAAAGTGAAGCTATTATTGACGAATGTGGTCATGCAGCAAAAAGATGAAGTGATCAGCACGGTTACACAGGCACTGGAAGCCATTGACCAGTCATATCGTGATATACAGCTTGCTAATATGTCAGCCATAGACGATATGATTCACCACATGGAGGATGCTATGTTTGGTTTTGGCTTGAGTGACGCTCAGGAAGATACGGTGCGTGGTATTGTCCTGTATGTCAAAAAGAAAATGTCAGAGATATCTGAAGATGGTTCTGAACTGTACAATGAGTTTGAGAAGATTCACGATACCCTTGTCCATGGTTTGAAATAAATATATCGGCTAATCACTTGATCCAGATTTCGACGCGTCGACTTTTGCCGTTTCCTTGTTCGGTTTTATTGTTGGCGATAGGCTGCTCTGCGTCATAGCCGCGTATTTTAGACGGAGTGATATGGTTCAGTATTAACTGATCAGCTACGGTATCCGCACGCGTGACTGATAAGGCGTAGCTTGCGAAAGGCAGGCTTTCAAGGCTGTGAGAAAAGCCAAAAAGCATAATTTTTTTCTTCTTATTTTCAGCTCGTTGAACAAATTTCGCCAGGCGTTGCACATCACGTATGGCTTTGTTATTCAGTTTAACCATGCCGCGCCGGAAACGAATATTCAGTGATAATCGCATTGCACCAGTTGTCAATAATTTGTATTCCGGTGGTGCATAATCGGGCGGCGTAATTTGTTGGGCATGAACCCTTTGTGAGACAAAACCACTTTCATCCACTACGGCCTGGGCGGCGCTAGAGGTGGCAAATTCAGAAAATTCTTTTAATAGGGTTTTTGGTTTTTTTCAGGTAAAGAAAGAAATAGTCGGCGTGATAGCACGTAATCTTCGGTGGAGACATTAAACGGCAAGGGCTCAAGGGCTGTGGTTCCCTCGTCTGAGATAGCCAGCGATTTAAAGGTATCATAGGTGCCGGATTTATGATCACATGCAAAGACATTGATTCGCCCACCAGGTATTCCCAGTTGTGACCAATGGGTAATTTTACCGGAAAATATGGCCTTTAAGCGGTCTTTTTTAATCGATTTGAGAGGATTTTGTGGGTAGACGATGACGGATAAACCATCCAGTGCGACAATGTATTCCTCTGAGTGATGGCTCATATCCCCCAATGGGGCAAGATCTATGATCTCTTTTTGTTTGATCGGTCGTGATGACATGCCGAGGTCGGCTTTACCTGTGGCCTAATCCCGGAATGAGGTACTGGATCCGTGGGAATGTAGTTCGACCCGGATAATTTCGCTATGGGCATTTTCTGCCATAATCGACAGCTCTTCAGCAGCGGTCTGTTCTTTTGAAATAATGGTATAGCCTTTTTGTTTAAGCCAGGCATCAAGTAGGGCCGGAACCAGGCTGGCACCGACGGTTTTTGAGCCGTGGAGACGCAGCACCTGTGAGTTGGTGGCGGTTGCCTGATTGATGGTAGCGATAAAAATAGTAAGCAGTAATACTGAGCGGGTCATCTGGTCTCATGCCTGAATATGGGTTGGGGTTTATTTCATGTTTGTGACAAGTCAAAAAATACAACTGTTCAATATGACAGTAAGATGACAGGCTTGCTAGAATATCTCGTTGAGGAAGTGTGCAGTATATTGGTTGAGAAAAATAGTTTGGCTATGCTATCTCACTGCTGTCCCGTTAATCATTTAAAAAATCATGTATCTACCGGGTACTTAACGGTTTGAGAAGATTGGAATAGGTATGAGATATGAAGATTGTTTATAAAATACACTTTACTGCAAAGGTCGCAAAGAAAAATAAATTTGGTAATGCAGAAAAAATGAGCTTGAATATATTTCGGATAACCTTTAATTTTCCTCTAATATAAAACAAAATAACATTGCGATTTTTTGTGCCCTTTGTGGTGTAGAACTTTAAAATGGATTAAATACTTAACGGGATAGCAGTGATGTTATTTACGCTTTTTTTAAAACTTGTGGCATCATAAAATAGAGAAATGAATATAGACTGGCATCAGCACCATGCCGCCATCTGGCGGGCACGAAAAGAATATCTGCGCCCGGTGCAGCATATTGACCCAATTTCGCGCGATGATCTGCTGGGGATTGATCAACAGAAACAGCAGTTGTGGTTAAATACTGAACGCTTTGTCAATAAAATGCCCGCCAATAATGCACTTTTGTGGGGGGCCAGAGGGACAGGTAAGTCATCCCTGATCAAGGCTGTGTTCAATCATTTCCGCGAACAGGGTTTGCGGCTGGTGGAGGTGGAAAAGGCTGATCTGATATTTTTGCCCGAGATTGTCGATGAGATACGCGATACCAAGCACCGCTTTATTCTGTTTTGTGATGACCTGTCATTTGAGGCCCATGAGACAGATTACAAGGCGCTTAAAAGTGTTTTGGAGGGCTCGATTGAGCTGCCACCAGACAATGTTCTGATCTATGCCTCATCCAACCGCCGCCACTTGGTGCCCGAGACCATGCAGGATAATCGTAATAGCAGAATTGAGGAAGAAGAGCTACATTATGCCGATGCAGTTGAAGAAAAAATATCGCTGTCGGACAGGTTTGGCCTGTGGCTGTCATTCTATGCGCCAAACCAGGATCAATATCTAACCATGGTTGATTACTATTTCAGGGATTACAAAGGGAATCGTGATGTCTTACATCATGCGGCAAAACAGTTTTCCCAATCAAAAGGTGGTGCGCGCAATGGCCGGACAGCAAAACAGTTTTTTAATTATTTTGTTTATAAGCCAGGTTGAAACGGATTTATTATTGATTTTGTTGTTGTTGTAATAGTTGTAATGCTTCGGTAAACGGCATGGGCTTGTAATAATAGAAACCCTGCACATAATTGCAGTCGAGTTTTTTTAAATTCTGTAGTTGTTCTTCTGTCTCTACACCCTCGGCAATGATGGTTAGATTGATTGCCTTGGCCAAACCTATAATGGCATGCACTATATTCAGGCTGGTGGAGTTTTCCTGCATGGAATTAACAAAACTGCGATCGATTTTCAAAGTGTCGATAGGGAAGGTGTGTAAATAGCTCAGACTGGAGTAACCGGTGCCAAAATCGTCGATGGCAATTCGGAAACCCAGTTGTTTAAGTTTTTCCAGGATTACCATGGCAGTTTCTGGATTGTCCATCAGGATGCTCTCGGTTATTTCAAACTTAATATTATTTGCTGAAAGTTTATGCGCCTTGAGCGTTTTGATCACATGAGTGAGCAGGTCAGGAAAAATAAACTGTTTGGCTGACAGGTTAATACTGACAAAAAAATCAGGCCGATGCTTAAATACTTGGGGTGCTTTGCCAGAAAAAATACTTAGTTGACGGCAGGCATCACTGATAATCCAGTCACCGAGTTTTTGGATTAACCCAGTTTGCTCCGCGACGGTAATGAATTCATTGGGGGGCACCATGCCTCGTTCAGGGTGGAACCAGCGAATCAGGGCTTCAAATCCTATTATTTTTTCGCTGGTAGCATCTACTACGGGCTGAAAATAGAGTTTAAATTGTTTTTCATTGATAGCCTGGGTTAATTCATTCTCGGACTTGATCAGATAAACCGTTTCGTTGCGAGCTTCGAGAAACTTACTGTTAAATTTGTTTTTGTTAGCAAGATAGTTGGGCGTTACAATCTTGTTCACTAGCAGTTGGTTAGTTTTGCGCAGATTATGCAAAATGGAGTGCATAAACAGATTTATCAGTGGGTGAGCTGTATCGAAGGCCGCTTTAAACAGGGAGCGATCAATGACGATCACTTCCGTGTGTTCCAGTACCGTTATGGTGGCGGATCGAGGTGTTTCATCGATTAGTGCCATTTCTCCAAATAAGTCACCTGCCTTATATTCAGTCAATACCAATTTTTCACCATTGCGAGAAATTGAGACATCAACCTTGCCACGTTCAATAATATAAGCGGTACAACCGGGATCGCCTTCATGAAAAATGATATCTCCAGGTATGTACGTGTGTGTGAATGAAGCAAGTGTTCTCATGGTGGCCCTCATTGAAAAATAATGCCCGATATTTTTTTGTGGTCATTATGCATGCCAGAAGCATTTCGTGTTGTTGCTTGCTTCACTTGTTAGCTGTGAGTAGGGTTAAATGTCGGCACATTTTTGTCGGGGTTGAGTGTTATTACCTTCTTCGATGTGCGTTTCAACTCACTTGAGTATTGGGCTTCAATGCGGGGCATTAAAAGTTATATAAATTACAAGTAGATAGGGGAAGAAATTTTTGTTTGATCCAGATTAATGTCCATTTTTTCGTCTGTGCTGGACGTGCAACTTTTGGTAAATTTTGTTACGTGGTAAAGCCATGTTAAAACCATCATTATTCTGTGACTGGGTGCGTTCAAGATCATGTCTGTTTTAGATATTCAGCCATGGGGGAGAATTTTGAGCTAAATAGGCACCTTTTTTAGGTTTTTATGTCTCCGTACACATAAAATTACTACTCTTGTTGCTTGATAAAGAGGTTTACTTCATGCGTCTGATGGGGTGCCCCATTGAGGTTATAGTGAGCGATAAATTCAACGCTATCTTCATTATCATCGCCTTGACCTGCTTGTGTGCCCATAATGCTGAGACCGATTCACTTTGCCGCTTCAGTATGCAGATCTAGTTGTGGTGGATGGTTTGAGGGATGCCAACTATCCAGCAGGTAGATCTTATTTTGCAAAGCATACGCTGGATCGCATGAGTTGCTTAGCTGTTTTTGCAAGTGATGTACCCATTAAATAAGGTTCACAGCGGAGAGTGAAACTATTAGTAGAACCGCAGGGGCAGATGTATTGTTGAGGAATGAAATAATGGTAGGAATATCTGGCAGGAGAAATATCGTTGTATTGAATAGAGGGTTTTATATTGGATAGCACTAAATCAAAAAGAGTATTTTCATATTTGAGTGGTTTAACCGTTGATTGCACCAAAACTGAGAACAACGGTGAGCAGGTAAATATGCCCGTCTGTGTGGTTTAGGTTTTTAAATGGATTTACTGTCTTAAGTGTGGCAGTAGTAAAAAAATATATGAATTGATTTAGTGATTCTAATTTTTCTGTAACTATTCAGCATGAATTCACCACTCCGAAGTACTCACCTGGCAAATTCAGGTAGTTTTCCCTCAAATAGCAGAGCCATAGCCTGACTTGAAGACACCCCTTGTTTACGACAAGTTGAAAGATAACCCCGTACACGAC
>JAFLJQ010000144.1 GCA_022712915.1 Gammaproteobacteria bacterium
AAATACGTGTTTCAATTGCCTCGCTAATTTGGTAGCTTGTTTTTTCTTCATCGGATACCCCTGATCACTCGGTTTTTTGTCGAATTGTGTGATCTGATCCGATGGGGTTCAATAAGTTTAAAGATCCTACGTATGAGGGACTAATAGACATTGAATGAAGTGGAGAAATTGGTTGTGAGAGAGTGTGGATGTTGGTGTTATTGGCAAGAAAGGAATAGTTTTAGGTGGAACCGAGCAATAGATGTGTACTATTTACCACCACCGGCCATGATATTGCGAGAATTTTCCAGATTGTAGAAGGGGCAAAACACAGCCTCTTTTTTGTTGTTTATTTTTATTGAAGTGAAATTATTTGTTGCTCAATTCCGCCACCTGAAATCCAGGGCATTAAATACTTTTGTGGTATATCGATAACTACCCAGACTACCGTTGTAACGCATTAATGCCCTTGTCAGGTTACCTTTTTCTTTATCGAGATAGTATTTCAAAATAGTGCAGCCCATACGTAGGTTGGTGCGGATGCTGAATAGGTTATCACCGGGGCGACCGATTTCTTTTAGCCAGAAGGGCATGACTTGCATCAAACCCATGGCACCGGCATGGGAGATGGCAAAGGGATTGAAGTTACTTTCGACATCGATTACGGCT
The DNA here is from genome assembly GCA_022712915.1 of Gammaproteobacteria bacterium. Taxonomy (GTDB): domain Bacteria; phylum Pseudomonadota; class Gammaproteobacteria; order UBA6429; family Thiohalophilaceae; genus JAHEDB01. Next base: position 649 of record JAFLJQ010000144.1, read on the forward strand.
AATACCAGTTCGGGGTGAAGTTTGGCCTGCCGGGCTTCAAAGTGGATCAGTTTTAATAAGCTAAGACGTTTTTCTGCTTGTGGAATTTTTTTTTGTAGCCTGTTCGACATATCCATCAGCCAGACCTCGGCCTCGAAGCGGTCAACAAAGCTATCGCTTTCGTCAATGGCTTTTTGCAATAAGCTGCGCAGTTCAGGATCGGGTTTGTCTTGCGCGAGGGTATAGGCCGGGAGGGACAGCAGCAGAGTAAGTAGTAGCGTGATGCTGGTTTGTTTCATATTTACGTCCGTCCCGTTGGTTAAAACTGTGTTCTCTGTGCGGGCATTAATAAATGTGCCTAACCCGCCCTGTCAGCTTGATTACAGTTTAATTTTATCTTGTAAGAACTCAATGATGCTATCAACGGTTACATCCTGACTGTCAGTGTCACGCCGTCCTTTATATTCGAGCATACCTTTATCCAAACCGCGATCGCCTATGACGATACGATGGGGAATACCGATGAGTTCCATGTCAGCGAACATGACGCCGGCGCGTTCGCCCCGGTCATCAAGCAGCACATCAAAACCAGCTTGCTGTAATTGTTGGTAAAGTTCCTCTGCTTTACTGCGAACGGGGTCAGATTTTTTAATATTCATGGGCACAATAACGACATGGAAGGGTGCAATGCTATCGGGCCAGATTATGCCCTTGTCGTCGTGGTTCTGCTCAATGGCCGAGGCTACCACGCGGGATACACCGATACCGTAACAGCCCATGGTCATGATGCTAGTCTTGCCATTTTCGTCCAGCACGCTGGCCTTCATGGCCTCGGAATATTTTTTACCTAGCTGGAAAATATGTCCGACTTCGATGCCGCGTTTGATGACCAGTTTACCCCCGCCATCGGGGCTGGGGTCGCCTTCTATGACATTGCGCAAGTCAGCTACCTGAGGCAGGGCCACATCGCGCTGCCAATTGATGCCGAAGTAATGTTTGCCATCAATATTGGCACCGGCACTGAAATCATTCATTACGGCCACACTGCGATCGGCAATGCAGGGAATGGAAAGTTTGATTGGACCGAGGGAACCGGGGCCAGCGCCGATAGCCTGGCGAATAGCATCTTCACTGGCCAATTGCAGGGGGCTGGCAACTTTGAGTAATTTTTCGGCCTTGATCTCGTTTAATTCGTGGTCGCCCCGTATTAATAACGCCACCAGTGGCTGAGCACTTTCTTCACTGCCTTGCACAATCAGGGTCTTGACGGTTTTTTTGATGGGCTGTTTAAACTGTGTTACCAGATCATGAATAGTTTTTGCATTAGGAGTATCGATCAGCACCATGTCCTGAGTTGCGGTGGCGGGTTTATCTGCCGGTGCAATGGCCTCGGCCATTTCCACATTGGCGGCGTAATTACTTTGGTCACTGAAGGCAATGGCGTCTTCGCCGGAATCGGCCAGTACGTGAAACTCATGGGAGGCACTACCGCCAATGGCACCGGTATCCGCCAGCACTGGCCGAAATTCCAGGCCGATACGCTCAAAAATACGCGTGTAGGTTTGGTGCATCAGTTGGTAGGTTTCATCCAGAGACTCATGGGTCAGGTGAAAGGAATAGGCATCCTTCATCAGGAATTCACGCGCCCGCATGATGCCGAAACGTGGACGGCGTTCATCACGAAACTTGGTCTGGATTTGATAAAAGTTGGCGGGCAGTTGTTTATAGCTTTTGATCTCATTACGGATTAGGTCGGTGATGACTTCCTCATGGGTTGGCCCAAAACAGAAATCCCGATCGTGACGATCTTTGAGGCGTAGCATCTCGGCTCCCATGTGATCCCAGCGGCCTGACTCTTGCCATAACTCGGCAGGCTGTACCGCTGGCATCAGGACTTCCTGCGCCCCGGCCCGATCCATTTCGTCACGGACAATATGTTCCACCTTGCGCAGCACCCGCAGGCCCATTGGTAGCCAACTGTAGAGTCCAGCAGCCAGCTTGCGGATCAAACCAGCCCGCAGCATGAGTTGGTGGCTGATGACCTCGGCGTCGGCCGGGACTTCTTTGAGGGTGGCGATCAAAAATCGGGATGCACGCATGGTTCTCTCTTTTTTATCAGAAATTATTATGGAAAGGGCAGATTGTAGCGATTTGCTTAGAGAGGTGACAGCCATTGTGGTTGGAATATTTCCAGAAAACATGGATTTAATGCAAAGTCAGAATACGGTGGCAGGTAACAGGGTAAAATAAGCGTTCCCAATTTCAGTGCCATTACTATCAATTGCTGTTTGGCATTGGTGCCTCTGCTTCTAATTGTGGTGTTTTTGATATGCAAAAAAATCAATGCAGAGGTACAGAGAATGTAGTGCTTTATCGAGGCAGTGACTGATAAAGTAATACAATACACCTCATTTCAGCGGACTCTGTGGTTCTTCATTGGCTTTTGAGGCGGTTATCTAAAATGTTCCGCCGTTCCAGCCCCACATGTCTTTTTCGGCATTCGCAAATTCGATATAAACTCGTTCCTTGTGGATACCGGCAGACTCTTCCATTAAGTTGCACAGGGCGGCTGACAGGCCAGGAGTTTTGCCCTCGGGTAGATTGATGCTTTTCAGTTCCAGATAGGCGAGCGGGCTGTTGTCGCCGGCAAATAACATGGGGACATTTGCTTCGAGGGCAACCATGACATAGCTTTCTGGTTTGCCTAGTTCCGTTGCAACCAGTTTGGAGGCCTTGGACAACAGGGTTTTACCTGCGGTCTCGTCGATAGACTGATTGGTCTGAATCATTAAATAGGGCATTTTTTCACTTCCTTGCTGAATGCTGAAAACATTATGAGCCTCTATCTAGTTTTTTCAACGCCGTTATGGGTATCGCTTGTCAGATTTTTAATCGCAGAAATCCTTGATTCCCTGTTTGGCTTCTTTTAGCCCGGCTACTTTTTCAGCATCGTCGATACGGACGTATTCGCCGTTTTTATCTTTTTTACGGCGATAGACGTTATAGAATTCGAGTTGTTTTTTGGCTGTGGCACAGTTTTTGTCGCGTAATGCCTGCGTCTTTTTCAGTTCATCCTTGATCTTGGCATCATGTTTTCGTTGCGTGGTGGCGTCGTTTAAAAACTTTTCTGAGTTTTGGCTTGCACTGTTGCCGTCAGATGATTTGCGTGGTGGGGGTTTGACATGAATGGATTCATATTGCCCGTCGGCTGGCGGGCGCTGTGAATAGACGACATTGCCGTCTTTATCGAGCCACTTGTAGGTGCCGGCATGTGAAGTTGCACTGATAAACAGAGCGAATATGAATATTGAAAAAAGCTGTTTCATCGTATTACCTGAAATATAAAGCCTGTACAGTTTGCCCGTATTATCCGTACATTGGTGTTTTTTCACAAGTCTTGCCATCACAAGTCAAAATGACCACATGCCTGACAAGTGAAAATCAGTAGATTAAGGGCAGGATTTTGTTAAATTTTTCATTTTGCCGGTGCATTTTTTTGATGAGACTGAGTTATAATGATTTTTTTCCGAGTTTTGTCTTGTGACAACAGTTCGCCCGTTTAATGGGCGTTTTTTTATCTCTGAGAGGTGATTTTGGTGGAACTCAGTGGTGCTGAGATAGTTGTTCAGTTTCTGAAAGATGAAGGCGTCGAACATGTTTTTGGTTACCCTGGTGGGGCCGTATTGCATATTTACGATGCCATCTTCAGGCAGGAAGATGTGAAACATATTCTGGTTCGTCACGAGCAGGGTGCGGTGCATGCTGCCGACGGTTATGCTCGTGCCACGGGCAAGCCCGGTGTCGCGCTCGTGACCTCCGGCCCTGGTGCGACCAATGCTATCACCGGTATTGCTACGGCCTATATGGACTCTATTCCCTTAATTGTGTTGTCTGGTCAGGTTCAATCTGCTTTTATTGGCAGTGATGCCTTTCAGGAAGTCGACGCCGTGGGTATCTCCCGCCCTTGTGTCAAACACAATTTCCTGGTCAAGGATGTGCATGATTTGGTGAGTACACTGAAAAAGGCCTTTTATGTGGCGACCACAGGCCGGCCTGGCCCGGTGTTGATCGATATCCCAAAGGATACGACGGACATTGCTATAAAGATCCCTTATGTGTTTCCCCATCACATTTCTATGCGGTCTTATAATCCGACCGTTAAGGGGCACTCCGGGCAGGTTAAGCGTGCTCTGGATTTGCTGGCCAGTGCTCGTCGCCCGATGCTTTATACTGGCGGCGGCGTGATTCTGAGTAATGCCAGTGCGGAATTAACTGAGTTCACTCAGGTGCTAGGTTATCCCATTACCAATACCCTGATGGGCCTGGGCTCCTATCCAGGCAGGGACAAACAGTTTGTTGGTATGTTGGGTATGCATGGTACTTATGAGGCCAATATGGCCATGCACGAGTGTGATGTGCTGGTGGCAATTGGTGCACGCTTTGATGATCGTGTGACGGGTGATGTTGAGCAGTTCTGCCCCAATGCAAAAATTATTCACATCGATATTGATCCGGCTTCGATTTCAAAAACAGTGCGTGTTGATGTGCCTATTGTGGGTGACATCAAGGCCGTGTTGACTGACATGCTCAAGGAATTAAAGGGCGTGAAAAAACAGAACGATAGCAAGGCGCTGGAAAATTGGTGGAAACAGATAGACAAATGGCGCACAGCAGACTGCCTGCGTTATGACCGTAACAGTGCATTGATCAAACCCCAGTTTGTGATTGAAAAACTCTGTGAAGTAACCAATGGCGATGCCTTTGTCACGTCTGATGTTGGTCAACACCAGATGTTTGCCGCCCAGTTTTACCATTTCAATAAACCTCGTCGCTGGATCAATTCCGGTGGACTGGGTACTATGGGTTTTGGTTTGCCTGCTGCGTTGGGTGTCCAGATGGCTCACCCCGGTGCGCCTGTGGCTTGCATCACAGGGGAGTCGAGTATTCAGATGTGTATTCAGGAGTTGGCTACGGCCAAACAATATGACTTACCCGTCAAGGTGATCAACCTCAACAACAGTTATATGGGCATGGTGCGTCAGTGGCAGGAATTTTTTTACGATAAGCGCTATTCCCAATCGCACATGGCGGTTCAGCCTGATTTTGTCAAATTGGCCGAGGCCTATGGCCATGTCGGTATGCATATTGATAAACCTGCAGACGTGGAGGGGGCATTGAAAGAGGCCTTTGCCATGAAGGATCGTCTGGTGTTCCTGGATTTTGTGACGGATGAGAAGGAAAATGTCTATCCGATGATTGCTGCGGGTAAAGGCCAGCATGAAATGCACATGGCTCCAGAGTGGGAGTTGATCTGATGCGGCATATAATCTCATTATTAATGGAGAATGAAGCCGGTGCACTGTCACGGGTTGCCGGTTTGTTCTCGGCACGAGGATATAATATCGAATCCTTGACCGTGGCTCCGACAGAAGATTCGACGCTGTCGCGCATGACGCTTGTGACTATCGGTTCGGACGAGATCGTTGAGCAGATCACCAAGCAACTCAATAAATTGATCGACATTGTTAAACTGGCAGATATTACAGAAGGTGAGCATCTCGAACGGGAGCTGATGTTGTTAAAGGTTCTGGCTAATACGGCTGAGCAACGCGAAGAAGTTAAGCGCATGACCGATATTTTTCGCGGTCGAGTGATCGATGTAATGGATGCCACTTTTACGATTGAGATTACTGGCAATGGTCACAAGCTTGATGCCTTTATTGAGGCCATGCGGCAGTCGGATATTATTGAAACTGTTCGTTCGGGGGCGACGGGTATTTCACGTGGTTCCAAGTGTTTACATGTTTAAAATGACAGAAAATAGAAGTTAGAGGAAACTTTCAATGAATATCTATTACGATAAAGATTGCGATATCTCCATCATCAAGGGGATGAAGGTGACGATCCTGGGTTATGGTTCACAGGGTCATGCCCACGCCAATAACCTGAAAGACTCTGGTGTGGATGTCACCGTAGGATTGCGTGATGGTTCGGCCTCTATTGCCAAGGCTAAAGCCGCTGGCCTGACTGTGACGAATGTAAAAGATGCCGTTAGCAATGCTGATCTGGTGATGATACTGACACCGGATGAGTTCCAGTCACAATTATATAAAGATGAGATTGCCCCAAATGTGAAAAAAGGCGCAACCCTGGCCTTTGCTCACGGCTTTGCCATTCACTATAACCAAGTCATACCTCGTGATGATCTGGATGTCATCATGGTTGCCCCCAAGGCACCGGGACACACTGTGCGCAGTGAGTTTGTTAAGGGTGGTGGTATTCCTGATTTAATCGCCATATACCAGGATGCATCCGGTAAGGCCAGAGACGTAGCCATGTCCTATGCCTCTGGTGTCGGCGGTGGTCGTACCGGTATTATCGAAACGACCTTTAAAGATGAAACCGAAACCGATCTATTTGGTGAACAGGCAGTATTGTGTGGTGGTGCGGTGGAATTGGTGAAAGCTGGTTTTGAAACATTGGTGGAAGCAGGTTACGCACCTGAGATGGCCTATTTTGAATGTTTGCATGAATTAAAACTGATTGTTGATTTGATGTACGAAGGTGGTATTGCCAACATGAACTACTCTATCTCCAATAATGCCGAGTACGGTGAATATGTTACTGGCCCGAAAGTGATAAACGATGAAAGCCGCCGGGCCATGAAACAAGCCTTGCATGACATTCAAACGGGTGAATATGCGAAGAAGTTTATCCTTGAAGGCAGCACTAATTATCCGTCTATGACGGCCATGCGTCGTCTTAATGCCGAGCATCCTATCGAGCAAGTTGGAGCCAGCCTGCGTGAGATGATGCCCTGGATTCAGGCCAACAAACTGGTCGACAAGGACAAAAACTAAAATTGTAATAAGGTCGGTTAAATGCCGGCCTTTTTCTCCTATGGCTGTCGCACGTCACTCTATTATTGCCAAAGAAGGCCAACTTGCTGTCATGTTCGGCTTGCTGGCGGCTATTGCTATGCAATTAACGTATGGCCCCTATGTGATAGCGGTCTGGTTGTTGCCTGCTACACTGGTCTGGTTATATCGTGATCCGAGCCGGATTATTCCCGGATTGCCATTGATGATAGTCAGCCCGGTTGATGGTCAGGTGGCTTTGGTTGAATCAAGTTATGATCGTTTTCTGAAACGTGAGGCTTTGCATATAGTGATTAATATGTCCGTGGCGGGGGTGTTTTCACTGCGTAGTGTCACGGAAGGCAAAGTGTTGCAGATCTGGCAGGTGAAAGATGACAGTGCTCTCTGCCTGGCTATCTGGATACAGACCGATGAGAAGGATGATACTGTGCTTGTATTGCACCCGGGGCGCTGGTTAAAACGTCTTTCCTACCAGCTTGCCTATGGGGATCGGATTGGTCAGGGCCAGCGCTTCGGGCATATCTTGTTTGGTAGCGTTATTGATGTCTATCTACCCGCCTCGACCCGTAGTACCATTGAAGTTGGTCAACACCTTAAGGCGGGCCGTGACGGAATCGCTGAGCTTTTGCAATCAGAATAGGACGTTTTTACATGTGCGGATGCATGTATTAGCCTCTACACAACATGACATATGAACCCAAATGATTAAAAAAACACAAGAAGGTAAGCCTCGGCGAGGCATCTATCTGCTGCCCAATTTGTTTACCACGGCGGCTTTGTTTTGTGGTTTTTATGCCATTATTTCGGCCATGGATAATCGCTTTGAGTCGGCTGCTATCGCTATTTTTGTCGCCATGTTGCTGGATGGTGTTGACGGTCGGGTCGCTCGTTTAACCAATACCCAGAGTGATTTTGGTGCTGAATACGATAGCTTGTCCGATATGGTTTCGTTTGGTGTGGCTCCGGCCCTGGTGATGTATGAATGGGCCTTGCTTAGTATGGGCAAGATCGGCTGGTTGGCGGCCTTTATTTATACTGCCGGGGCGGCATTGCGTCTGGCGCGCTTCAATACCCAGCTTGGTACGGCAGATAAAAACTACTTTCAAGGCCTGCCCAGTCCTTCGGCGGCGGCGCTTGTCGCCGGGTTTGTCTGGGTAGGTGAGAATTATCTTGCCTCTGATCGGATGTTGTCGCTGTTTGCCGTGCTTATTATCGTTTGGGCCGGGATGCTGATGGTGAGTAATTTTCGTTATTCCAGTTTTAAGGGGATCAACTGGAAGGGCAAAGTGCCGTTCATGGTTTTGCTGTTAGTTGTTCTGGCGATTGTGTTGGTGTCGACTAATCCTTCGGTGGTGCTGTTTAGCGGTTTCCTGATCTATTCGTTTTCAGGCATTGTCATGACACTGATTCAGGTGCGCTCACGTCGGGCTGAGCGCAAGCTGCAGCAAGCTGCTGACAAGTAACACCAGACTCTGGGTTTGGTTTTCGACTCAATCGGTATTCTATCAAGTTGGGACTGATTGATTAGAGCTATAACGAAACCGGCGATCTACCACATTACTGTTTTATTGGCCGGTCATTATGATGGCTGCGTTGTGTTTATCTAGTTTGACTCTTTTGTCCATTTTGCGATGGCTGTCCTGAGCCGCTAATCGACTTTCCGCGTTTGTGGTGATGCTTATTTTTACAAATGGATTTCCAGATACGATTCATAAGCCGTCGGATTTTAATGTTGGCCATGCCATAATGGTTGCCTGTATGGAGTTTTTAAGATGAGTGACCGTTTAATAATTTTTGATACGACCTTACGCGACGGTGAACAAAGCCCTGGTGCGTCTATGACTAAAGACGAGAAGGTACGTATTGCCAGGGCACTGGAAAAAATGCATGTCGATGTCATCGAAGCTGGTTTTCCTATTGCCAGCGTGGGCGATTTTGAAGCAGTGCAGGCTGTTGCAAAGGCCGTGAAAGATAGCACGGTCTGCGGTTTATCCCGTGCACTGGACACAGACATCGAACGGGCTGGTGAAGCACTCAAGTCTGCCAACTCGGCTCGCATCCATACTTTCATCGCCACTTCACCCATCCACATGAAAATGAAGTTGCGCATGGAGCCGGATCAGGTGTTGGAACAGGCCGTCAAGGCGGTAAAAAAAGCCCGCCAGTTTACCGATAATGTTGAATTTTCACCTGAAGATGCTGGTCGTTCAGAACTGGATTTTCTGTGCCGAGTGTTGGAAGCGGTGATCGACGCTGGCGCCACCACCCTGAACATCCCCGATACCGTGGGTTATAACGTGCCGGAGCAGTTTGGCAGCCTGATTTATAAGCTACGTGAGCGCATCCCCAATTCTGATAAGGTCGTTTTTTCGGTGCATTGTCATAATGATTTGGGGTTGGCTGTGGCCAATTCCCTGTCGGCTGTCATGAACGGTGCTCGGCAGGTGGAATGTACTATCAATGGTCTGGGCGAACGAGCCGGTAACGCCTCTTTGGAAGAGGTTGTGATGGCGGTGAAGACCCGTAAGGATGTCTTCCCTTGTAATATCGACCATCTCGACACTACTCAGATTATGAACAGTTCACGTCTGGTCTCCAGCATTACCGGATTTCCGGTGCAACCCAATAAGGCCATCGTCGGTGCCAATGCCTTTGCGCATGAATCGGGTATTCATCAGGATGGCGTGTTGAAGAGCCGTGAGACCTATGAAATTATGCGCGCCGAGGATGTGGGCTGGTCAGCCAACCGTATGGTCCTGGGAAAACACTCGGGCCGAAATGCCTTTAAGACCCGTTTAAGAGAACTGGATGTTGAGTTTGCATCGGAAGCGGAATTGAATGACGCCTTTGCCCGTTTCAAGGATCTGGCGGACAAAAAACATGAGATTTTTGATGAGGATTTACAGGCTTTGGTGACCGAAGCCAATCTTGAAGCGGCAAATGACTGGCTTAAGCTGGTGAGGCTTAAGGTCTGCTCTGAAACGGGTGAGACACCTAATGCCTCAATTACCTTGCGGGTCGATGATGGTGAACTTAGTGCCGAGTCCGAAGGAGGTGGGCCTGTCGATGCCTCCTTTAAGGCCATTGAGCAGATCATCAAAAGTGGTTGTAGTCTGCAACTTTACTCCGTGAATAATATCACCAGCGGTACTGATTCGCAGGGCGAAGTGACTGTGCGGCTGGAGAAGGGTGGACGCATTGTCAATGGCCAGGGCGCAGATACCGATATCGTGATTGCCTCGGCCAAAGCCTATATCAATGCACTGAACAAGATCATGGAGCCATCCGATCGCGCTCACCCGCAAACAGGAGATGTATAGCAGGCTTATGGATATGCGGCAGCAGGCCTATCTTAAGGCTATGGGGATCGATATCTGGTTCCGGCGTGAAGTCTTGACTGAGGATACTGGTATCTCGCCTGTCCAGGATGGTATTTCCTTGCCTGAGATTGATGTTCTACCAAGTCAGGGCAGTGATGATCTATCTGGACTGGACTGGCAGGCCTTGCAGATCAGAGTCAGTACTTGCACGCTTTGTGAGCTACATCAGGGCCGTACTCAGACTGTGTTCGGGGCGGGTAATCAACAGGCCGATTTGCTCATTATCGGCGAGGCACCGGGGTTTGATGAAGATCGGCAGGGGGAGGCCTTTGTTGGCCCGGCCGGACAACTACTGAATGCCATGCTCAAGGCCATTAAGTTGAACCGACAAGATGTTTACAGCACCAATGTTCTCAAATGCCTGCCAGTCAATCAGTGTGAGTCAAAATCACAAGAAGCGACCTTGTGCAGTCGCTACCTTAAACGCCAGATTGAGCTTCTGCAGCCAAGGTTGATTCTGGCTTTGGGCCAGCTTGCGGCACAAAATCTCTTGCAAAGTAATAACAGCCTCACTGAACTTCGTGGTCAACTGCATCAATATGCCCCTACTAGAACACCCATGATCATCAGCTATCACCCTGCCGATTTGTTGCAGACTCCGGCGAACAAGGGTAAAGCCTGGCAGGATCTGTTATTTGTTCAAAGGACACTTGGGAATCCAGATAAAGCTGACTAAACTTATTAGCGATGTTTTACAGAATTGTCCTGAATTTGTTGTTGGGATACCTTCTATACACAAGGTATCTGTGAATAGTTGTTTTAATTAGCTAATTTTTTATTTTATGGTAGCAGTACTCAAACCCGCTGATAATGGATTACGGCCTATGCTTGAGACCGATCTTGATACGGTGATAGCTATCGAGGAAAAGTCTTATATTTTCCCCTGGACTCGTGGAATTTTTCACGATTGTCTGCATGTGGGTTACAACTGTTGGGTGTATGAAGAAAATGGCCTCGTTCAAGCCTATGGTGTGATGTCGATAGGTGGTGGTGAAGCCCATATCCTCACCATCGTTGTCGATGAGAAGGCTCGTGGTCGTCAACTGGGTCGACAAATGATGGGGCGTTTGTTAAATTCGGCCGGTAAACATAAAGTTGAAACAGTGTTACTCGAAGTTCGCCCATCCAATACTATTGCCATTAATCTGTATCAGAGCATGGGGTTTAATGAGGTGGGGATACGCAAGGGGTATTATCCTGATAACAAAGGTCGTGAAGATGCCCTTATTATGGGGCTTGATCTTAAATATCATATTTTTGATAACGGGTGACAGGGTTCAACGCTATTTACTCATTCCCTAATATATCCCCCGGTCACTTTTTTCTGCACAGACTATTAATTTAAATCTTAAGTGATATGTTTATCAGTTTAATTCAATGAATGGATAAGCCATGCACGACATAATGCTAGATAAAATAATTTCTATCTTGATTCCCGCCAGCCATGAAGAACTGCTTAAGCGTTTTCGGCATGTTGGGCATACGGTAAAATATGATGGCAGTGTGGTGACCGAGGCGGATCTTGCCATGCAGGATCGCATGCACAAAGAACTGGCTGAGGTCTGGCCCGAGCATGATTTTCTGGCTGAAGAAATGACCCGTGAACAACAACAAACTATATTAGGGCATTCAGACAAAAGCTTTTGGTGTCTCGATCCCTTGGATGGCACCAGCAATTACAGTATGGGTATTCCGCATTTTGCACCATCATTAGCCTTTATTGAGCAGGGGCAGGTAAAATTAGGGGTGGTATATGATCCAATACGTGAGGAATGTTTCTCCGCAATTAGGGGGCAGGGTGCCTGGTTAAATGGTGAGGTGCTTTTCCTTAGGGAAAAGGAATATCCGACACAAATGACGATGGCTATTGTCGATTTTAAAAGGCTACCCACAGGCCTTGCCGCGAGTCTGGCAGCGAATCCACCCTACAAATCACAACGCAGCTTTGGTTCTGTGGCCCTCGATTGGTGTTGGATGGCGGCAGGTCGAGCCCATGTTTATTTGCATGGGCAACAAAACATCTGGGATTATGCCGCTGGTCAATTGGTGTTTGCAGAGGCGGGTGGTTATTCATCGACCCTGCAAGGCGAACCGGTATTCAGTCCTAAACTGGAGCCGCGTTCAGCTGTTGCGGCATTGAATAAGCCACTGTTTGAAGACTGGTTTAAGCGATTGAAGCAGGGCTAAAAAAAGAGGGAACTTTTGCAGTTCCCTCACAATAATACCAACTTGTGGTAGAGGATATATAAGGCAACTTAATAGACCGCATTAGGTTACTAAGGAAGAGATTAAGTTACCTTAGGAAGTATATTGACTGAAAGTGTGATGAGAGTCCTTGATCCAGATCAAATGTTATTCTCAATAAATTTTAACAGCCAAGGTTTTGTTATTGAACAATGGTTGGATATTTTGAATAAGTCCACATGATGTTATATCACGCATGGTGGTAACCCGATCAGTTGCTGTAAGAACAGGTATTGAGCATATGTCTGATAAAACAGCTTGTGACAGTTTAACCCTTTTTTTAATTGCGACAGTCATAATCAGGTTACCATGTAACTTATTGAATATTCATAGAAATAGACAGAGTTATGATTTTGCTTGTTGAGAATTCTAGTCCCTTCAGCCCGCTTATTACCCCCTCATTTTATTCATTTGCCCCACCCGTTGGTTTGCATTGGGTAAATGCCCTGTCTAGATTTAATGCTCATTTACGCGGGAGAAGGTGGATGAATCAGTTATTTGCGACATTATCATTGTTAATTGCATTGGGGGGCTGTGCAGCCAGACCTGACAGTCGACTCAATTTACCATTTTCGGAGCGCACCGATATTATCCACGCTTACGAAGCGATCAATTTCATCCCGGTCGACAAGGGCGAGAAAAATATTATCTTGTTTTATAAGAGTGCCCCGATGGAAATCCTCAATCAGTATCGTAGCTTCGACACCCATGCCATGTTGCAAAGTAATGTGGTTTATCACTCAATTAATAACCGCTGTGCTACTTCACATATGCGCAAATATATTGGCAATAAACTAAAGCAATACAAATACGAACATACTGAAAAGACTCTTTCTCAGGCGGGTATTGCGGTGACGATCTCCTCCTATCAGAAAATACTTGGCCAGAATATTGAGGAACTGATGATGGTGGTCTTTGACCGTAACAAGGCTGCAGAGTGGTCACTTGAAACACCCGAACTAAAGGGCTTTCACTTGCTAAAAAAGACGGCAATCTGGGTGGGGGTGGTAAGGCAAGTGCCTGAGAAACAAACGGATATTTCTAAAGGTATGCATTCTATGACCACGCAAGGCTTTCAGAAAATGGTTGATCTGATGTTTGAGGGTTTCATGCAGGACAGCCATTTTATTCCACTTGATTAGCTCTGTTTAGGGCCATCTCATGAGCTGTACTGGCTCCAGTACTGATCAGAGTCAAGAAACAGGCATTTAAATCCATTTATTTCTAAGTTTTTGTTTTACTTTGCCTCTTCCGTTGGCTATTATCGCCTTGTATTCCTGAGAACTGGATACAAAACAAGCACCAATTGAACGTTCTTAATGATTTTTGCTCTACGGTTCCACCCGGTATCTCCAGTAAATTTCCTCCTGATCGTCAATTGTCAATTTTTTTATAAAACGAGGTAATTTAAATGGCTACAGGTACTGTAAAGTGGTTTAACGAATCAAAAGGTTTTGGTTTTATTTCTCCTTCTGATGGTAGTGCGGATGTTTTCGTACATTTTTCTGCGATTGATGGTGGTGGTTTCAAAACACTGGCGGAAGGTCAGGCGGTTACTTTTGAAGTAGAGCAAGGTCCCAAAGGTCCACAGGCTTCTAAAGTTGTTGCGGGTTAAGTTACCCTGTAACAAATAAGACCCAGGAACCCCGCAGACAAAGTTGCGGGGTTCTTTTTTTTGTGTCGAGTAAAAAGGATGGCACAACACGAATAGCAAGAGGACGCGAGCATGAAAAAAATATTTATTGGCAATTTGCCACACACCGCGACGGAAGAAAGCGTTACTACATTGTTTACTGAATACGGCAAAGTGCGTTCCTTGAATCTGGCAACGGATGTTTTCTCTGGCAAATGCAAGGGTTTCGGTTTTGTTGAAATGGAAGGTCATGAAGCACGTGCTGCTATTGCCGGCCTGGATGGAAAATCCTTTGGTGATAAATTCCTGAAAGTGAAATTTGAGATCCCTAAAGTTAAAGGACGTCGTCGTTAAAAAATCTCTCATTTTTCCCTCTCCATGCTGAGGAGAGGGGCAGAGTGGGATTTAGTTTAAATAAATAATTATTCATCCACTACCTTCTTCCGACCCGCCTTTATTTTTCCACGATAAGATTTTGTGTCCAGACGGCGCTTTTTTGCGGCCTTGCCCGGTTTAGTGGCAATACGTTTTTTCTGTGTCACTCCAATGGAGCGAATCAGGGTCTGCAAACGTTCCAGTGCGGCCAGTTTGTTTTGTTCCTGAGAACGGGATGATTGGGCTTTGAGTACAATCACCCCATCCAGAGTAATTCGTCGATCAGACAATTTTAATAAACGCTGTTTGTAAAAGTCAGGCAGGCTGGAAGCGTGAATATCAAAGCGTAACTGGATGGCCGTTGACACCTTGTTCACATTTTGTCCACCCGGCCCTTGTGCACGTATGGCCGTGAACTCGATTTCCCGCAACGGGATGGCAACCTTGTTAGATATTTGCAGCATTATGCCTATAGTCTGTAAAAAATAATTTTAAATTACAATCGCTTGTTTATGATCTGTATGCCCAAGCTCTGCGCAGACATCGTATGTTGATATGAGTCCGTAGGTTAATTGAAGAGATGAAATTTTGCCCGTAAGTCTGTTAGGTCGTTTGGCAGGGTTTGGTTCACCAGGCAATGAAACAAAAATAAATCTAAATTAACTGCCCTTTTTGAAATAAAAATTTCTCATCATCATTGATGCTGGATGGTCGGGTGGCGATTACCTCGCTGTCGGAAAAATGCATATACCAGGTTTGCTCCTGTGCAGGCTGATTTGCACTGAAGGCCGTAAAGGTGAGTAAGGCGATATTGCTGCCTTGTCCAGGATCGCGTACCGATAAATAACGAATTGATTCAATGCTTGCTTCACGCGCCACCTTGGCCAGTGCCTGGGTGGTGCTGTAATCTGTTGGATGCGTCCATTGAGTTTTATCTTTATTAAGTGGGGCTCGTTGTAGATTGATTTCCCGCTCAGTTTTGTATTGCATGCTGAACGCCGTTAGTTTGTGTTCTTGCTTGGGCGGTATGCATTCTGGAGCATCCTGGAAAAAGCGTAATCGATAGTAGGCCATCTCAGCCATGGCCGTACGTTTTTTGAGGGAGGCGTAAAAGACGCCTTCTATTAGTCCGGGGTGACGAAAGCGAGAGCCGTATGGGTTTGGTGGATAATAACGAAACGGGGTTTTCAATAGATAGTGTAGTTGCTCTGCATCGGGTGGGAAGGGTGGCTTGCTGGTTTCCAACAGGGCTTCAAGTAGTTCTTGTTCTGCGTGAGTGCTTACCAGCTTACGAGTTGAGGCAGTGTGTTGATGTTCAACCACACGCCAGATGTGCCCACGGGCGGGATAGGTTTCAGACGCGAGCGCGGTAGCTGTCCACATAATCCACTGTATGTACCAGCCCTGATGCATTGGATATCAGTTCAATAGGTTTGGCGTTGAGGCCCAGATTGCAGCTTTGTAGCCAACTGCGCAGGGCGTTTTCATCCCCTGCCATGATGGCATCCAGACTACGGAACAATCGCACTAGCAACAGTGCCATGTCCCATTCTTTGGTGTTTTGATTGAGTAGGTATTGTCCGGCTACCATGCGCCCGGCGGAGGCTGCGCTGATACCGAGAATCTTCGCCAAGGTGGCTTTATTCAGCCCCATTAGCTCAGCGGTATGGGTTACCGCCTGGGTGAGCACCTGAGTTGGATCCGGTTGCTGGTGAGTATTATTGGACTGTCTGACCATCACATGCCCCTGTAACTGTTTCTGTAGAAAGAATAGCTTAAAATACTTTCGTGAGCAAGGCTTGGGGCAGAGTTTACTACGATTAAGAAACCTCAACGTACTGCAATATCCGTGATTTATTTTGGTTTGAGCCGGGAATTGCTCGATCCATCCCGTTGTCCTCCGGCCAGGGGTGAAAGCAAGGGGATCAAAAAGTCCACACGGCAAATCAAGAGCTGCAACTCACCGCAATATCCCCGGCCCAGCCTGGAGGATGACCGGCATAGGCCTCAAACTCGATTTGTTCATCAAACGGCCTCTGTAATAACGTAAACAAAATATCAATCTCGGTATAATCCTGCTTGTCCTCAGCCTTGCGAATGGCTATTTCAGCCAGATAATTTCGCAGAATGTATTTCGGATTAACCTGATTCATCCGTGTCCGCCGCTCGGCATCGTTGGAATTTTCCTTCTTCAATCGCGCGGCATAACGCTCAGCCCAGGCATCAAACCCTTCTTGGTTGATAAACAAATCACGAGGATTGTAGGATGGATTAGTGAAGCGTAATCCGCTGCCTGAAGAAAACCCGCTTAATTTCCGAAACAAAATCGTATAGTCGACTCGATTGGCCTGCATCAAGTCCAACAAGTCCTGCACCAGACTTTGATCCTCGATCGTGGCCTCCTGCAAACCTAATTTGGCACGCATCAAACCTGCATAGTGTTCAACAAACAGGGCCGGATATTCGCTTAGTGTTGATTTGGCCCATTCTGCCCCCTGTTCTGCTTGTTCATCCAGTAATGGCAGTAGGGCCTGGGCCAGACAACTCAGGTTAAACAGGCCGGTTTCGGTTTGTTGATCAAAGGCATAACGGCCCTCATGGTCGGAATGATTGCAGATATAACCAGGCTCATAGGCCTCCATAAAACCAAACGGCCCGTAGTCCAGCGTCAGCCCGAGGATAGACATGTTGTCACTGTTCATCACCCCATGGGTAAAGCCCACCGACTGCCACTGGGCAATCAAACGTGCAGTGCGGGCAATGACCTCTTTTAACAAGACCTGATAAGGGTTCGACTCCGCCGCCAAAGCCGGGTAATGATGGGCGATGACATAATCGGCCAGGGTCTTTATATGTTCAAACTGGTTGCGATAATAAAACACCTCAAATGATCCAAAGCGTATATGAGAGGGGGCCAGCCGGGTCAGCATTGCACCCGTTTCAAGTGTCTCACGATAAACCACGTCATGACTGCCCACCATCGCCAGCGCACGCGTAGTCGGTATGCCCAAACCGTGCATCGCCTCTGAGCATAAATATTCACGAATGGTCGAACGCAGCACCGCCCGGCCATCCCCATTTCGGGAATAAGGCGTTAGGCCACAGCCCTTGAGTTGCAATTCCCAGCGTTCCCCAGAAGGCGTAGTCGTTTCTCCCAACATAATCGCCCGACCATCACCCAACTGTGGCACGAGATGTCCAAACTGATGACCGGCATACAACATCGCCAACGGCTTAGCCCCTGGCGGAAGTGACTGCCCACTCAAAAAAGCCAGTAATGCAGGCTCCACTTTACTGGCTGGGTCTAGCCCCAGCAACTCGGCGGCATCGATATTGAAATGTACCATGTGGGCAGGTGACCTAAAGGGTGTTGGTGCGATAGGTGAAAAAAATACCTCACCTAGTGAAGCGAAGGAATTAGAGAAGGGTATATTATTAAATGAATACATTAATGAAATGCTTGGGTAATCGTTAATTAAATTGTAGACGGTAGGACCCATAAAACCAAGTTTTCTCGTTCTTTCTGTGAGTAGGGGAGGGTTCAGGTAGTTGATGCAAGACTCAGGTATAGGGAGACTGCGTAAGTCGACCAGCAGCCCAATTAGTGAGCGTGTTCACGCAGGACTTTTTCACTAGTTGCACAAGCTTGGCCATACGCGATATAAGACAATGGTGGGGTAGAGTTACTTACCATCTTTAAATTGTGACTGAGGGAATAACAACAATAATGGTTCTGCTCTCAAAAACCGAGGCACAACAACGTGCCGATCAAATAAAAGCCTTCCAGGCAGAGTTGCACCATCTGGAAGCCGACTCAGTGCTTAGCTTGAGTGAGGTCCAAGATCAGGCCATTCAGGGCTACCATGATCAACTGCTCACCGACTACAGCCAATCCTATGACATTGATCATGATTCTCGCGGCAAACAGCTGTCACTCGGCATGCGCATAGCCTCTTTTCTGGGGGCTCTGGCGTTGGCGGCAAGTGTATTCTTTTTGTTTTATCAATTCTGGGGCAAGTTCTCCACCACGGCTCAGTTAGTCATTTTGATCCTTGCCCCGCTGGTCAGCTTCAGTGCCACCATGTTGATCGCCGAGCGAGAGCACACCGGCTACTTCACCAAACTGGCGGCATTCGTCAGTTTTGCCTGCTTTGTGTTGAATCTTTCCATGCTTGGGCAAATCTTTAACATCACACCCACTGACAAGGCTCTGATTGTATGGGGTGCGTTGGCCTTTTTATTGGCTTACAGTTGTGATGTGCGTTTGTTACTAGCGGCAGGAATTATTTGTGTGATCAGTTTTCTGTCTGCCCGCACCGGTACCTGGGGCGGGGGATATTGGCTGCATTTTGGTGAACGTCCGGAAAACTTTTTCCCGGCAGCGATAGTGCTGTTTGTGTTTCCTTTGCTCGTCAGCCATCAACGCTTTTGGGGCTTTGCGCCGATCTATCGGGTGTTTGGCCTCTTAGCGACCTTCATTCCAATTTTAATCTTATCCAACTGGGCAGCCGTGAGTTATTTGAACTACGATAGCAACATCATCGAAAGCGGCTATCAGATTTTGGGTTTTGTGTTAGCGGCACTCGCCATCTGGGTGGGCATACGCCAACACTGGCACGATGTTGTGAACACAGGTAATGTGTTTTTTGTGATCTTTCTTTACACCAAAATGTTTGACTGGTGGTGGGAGATGATGCCGAAATATCTTTTCTTTTTGCTGCTTGGCCTAAGCGCAATTTTATTCCTGCTCATCTTTAAGCGACTGCGTAGCAAAGGTTACTTCAGCGCAGGAGGAACCGCAGCATGATGCAACCAACCAATCGACGCACCTTGCTGTTCGGCCTCGCTTTTATTGTGTTAAGCAATGCCATCGCCCTGGCGGGCGTGGTCTATAATCGCTCGGGTGAGCCTACCAGCAGCATGACACTCACTGAGCGTGAATTAAGTCTACCCTCCCAATATGGTTTTACCGCTGAAAGCAGTGGCATTTCATTGCGGTTGCGCTGGCGTGATTTTGATCGCAATAAAACAAACTTACACTACAGTTATTGGACACCCACAAAGTGGCTGGATGCAGACAAACTGAGGGCCCTGGGTTTTGACGTGGCTTATCCTCTGAATAAAAGAGACAGCCCTCGACGCTACCAAAAAATTCTCAGTAAAGAAGTGTATCTGGTATTGGAATACGACGGTGCTACACATAAACAAGTCTTGCAGCAGCGCCAAGCCGTACTGACTGAGGCGCAACAGTTGCAGCAACAAAATTCCACCAAAAAAGAATTTGAGGCTCGTCTGAAAAAAGCCAGCGCCGACCTGCAGGCAGAGCAGTACAATAATAGCCGCCTGTATGTGATGGACGCCGGCCTTGATCCCGCTAGCCTGAGACAGCAATACCGGGACAAAAGCAAATACCTCATTCTCCGTGGACAGATCAAACTCAGCTATCAGGGTCGCTACGATAAAAAGCCCTACCTCAGAGGCATCGTCAAACAACTTAGCGTTATTAACGTGAATGTGCCCTTGGCGCATGCCAGCGTACTCACCCCTTTACTCGATAAAAAATACAAACGGAAGCCAATTCAACCACCGCGATACGAGATTAGCCTGCAATACGGGCAACGCTATGAACCATGGGTGGTGGGAGTGAATAGCCTGCAATAACAATCTGATCAGGTGTCACCACATAAGATCGTCCCGTTATTCCGAGGCCTGACTCGGGACTTCGTTAAGTAGGGCATGTAAAAATGGAACCATATAATCTCTCTGCCAATTTAGCCGGACACCCAACACAATAAACTTCATATAATTCATAAACAATAACACGTTAGCCTGATTTCTTAGGCTGGGTGTCTGGGTGATTCAACCGACACAAGTAAGAATACCGTCATGACACAGATATGGATTGCACTATGCGTTTATTTGCTCCTGGCCTTTATTAAGTTCCAGTCGAAACTTAACAAAAGTGTGCAGAAAATCCTGCGATTATTACAGCTAAATTATCTTTGATAAACGGAACCTGATGGTCTTGTTGCGAGGTGATCCTAGGGCGATGCACCATCATCTAGCAATCAGCTGGTACTAATATGAACGTTAACGGGATAGTAGTTGTGATCATAAATAGGGCCGCTTAGATACCATCTCCCTCTATCAAACACAAGTCACTAAATGAAGACTTGTTGTTGATACGGTTTCTGGTGTTTAAGAACACCAAAACAGATATGAACGAGTTTACGCATAGCCGCACAAAGGGCACTCATTTTCACTTTGCCTTTTTTGAGCAAGCGTTCATATTG
>JAFLJQ010000187.1 GCA_022712915.1 Gammaproteobacteria bacterium
GGATGGTTTAACCAGGAAGGTATTTGCCCGCTATCCTGAACATCTTAATCGACTTGTGCACTGCATTCGTGCCAAACACTATTCAATCCGGACTGAACAATCTTATCTTGGCTGGCTAGTGAGGTTTATTCAGTTTTATGACATGAAAGACCCGGCCAGCTTGTCCGAGGGGGATATTGGTAAATACCTGGATTATCTGGTGGTTCGTCGAAATGTGGCCAGCAGTACTCAACAACAAGCATTGAACGGACGGGTGTTTTTTTATAAGCAGGTACTTGAGAAAAATGTCGACCATATTGGTCACTATAGCCATTCAAAGAAACCAAAACGATTACCGATTGTTTTGACCCGAGAGGACGTTAATACCATTTTTTCTAATATACAGAGCCCAACACGGCTGTTAATGGCAAGCCTGTTGTATGGCTGCGGTATGCGCCTCATGGAGTGCATTAGGCTGCGTATATTGGATATCGATTTTGGTTATCAACAAATATTCATCCGTAATGGGAAAGGAAAAAAGGATCGTATCGTGCCTTTGTCCTCCAAATTAATTGAACCCCTGACTCAGCAAATAGAATATGTAAAAGGTTTGCATGATGAAGATTTACATAATGGTTTTGGCAGCGTTTATCTGCCTGGTGCATTAGCACGTAAATACCAGCATGCTCCAAAGGAGTTGAAATGGCAGTATGTCTTTCCAGCCTCAAAAATTTCTACCAATCCACGCTCCGGTATATCGCAACGACATCATTATCATGAATCCGGGTTACAAAAGTATATCAAGCAGGCGGCCGAAGTAGCAGGGATCCATAAGCGTGTAAATTGTCATGTGTTTCGCCATTCCTTTGCCACCCACCTGCTTGAATCCGGCTACGACATCCGCACGGTGCAGGAATTACTGGGACATGCCGATGTATCGACAACCATGATTTACACTCACGTTCTTAATAAACCGGGTGTGACTGTTATCAGTCCTTTAGATATGCTGGTTACAACATAAAAATTATAAGACGAATAAACATTGAAGGGAAAAAGCCAGAAATTACACTCAACGAACCCCATTAAACCATTTTTAGGTTTTCTTTGCGCCCTCTGCGCTCTTTGCGTTAAATTGAGGGCGTAGTTAAGTGCTAGATATAATAAGAATAGCGAGTAACAAAAAATGCATCAAGCTGTTTGATCAAGCCTGTGCATCAAAGCAACAAGTTCTGCTTCAGACTCACTGATGCCACAAACGTCTACCAGTTCGTTTACATCAGCACCGTGTTTGACCATGTTGATGGCTTGTTCATAGGGTTGATTGGCTGAGTCGTAGATATCCAGCTGTTCTTGCCGTTCAGCCGTGCGTCGTTGCCGACGTTCAAGTTCAAGTACACGTTCACCCACTCCTATCGCGGCCGCCGTGATGGCGCGGATGTCTCGTTGCAGGCCCTTTATTTCATGCAAGTGTTTAACAAAATTTCGTCGTCCACGAATCATTAACAAGGATGACAGCAGGAAAACCAGCACACTCACCGCCAGCACAACCCATACGGTGTTCACACCAAACAATCCATTTGTTAACCAGGATGGGATATCAGTCAAGTTCATATCAGAGAGATCCGACATTATACGTACTCATCAATATGTGCAGGTTCATCATCATCCTTGTTACGATCATCCTCTTGCTCCTGTTGTGGTGGTTGTCTTTTGGGCGTCGGTTTACGATCCTTAACGGCAGATGTTGGCCACACAGGTCCTATCGGTTTAATATCGTTGATTCCGGCCATAGCGCATCGTTAAGCGTCCAACAACTATATACTGGCGACTTCCTCCCATTCTTCATCCGTCAAGAGTCTTTCCACATTCACCAGAATAAGTAATTCATCTTCTTTGTTACACACACCCTGAATGAAACGTGAACTATCATCGTTACCCAAATTGGGGGCGCTCTCTATTTCAGTGGTATGCAGATCAACAACTTCGGCAACACTATCAACGAGAATTCCCACAACCTGTTCATTTTCAGTTTCGATAATCACAATGCGAGTTGAATCATCCGACTCTTTCTCGGGTAAGCTGAAACGCTTACGTGAATCAATCACCGTCACCACATTGCCGCGCAGGTTAATGATGCCCATAACATAATCTGGGGCACCTGGCACTGGGGCAATATCACAGAGACGCAAGACTTCCTGTACCTGCATCACCTGGATGCCATATTTCTCATTTTCAAGAAAAAAAGTGACCCATTGTGTAATTGGATCATTTTCAAGTTCTGCATTTTCACTCATACCCACTCCCGTCGGGTTTATAACGTTTATCTTAAAATCGCCAAAATTATGGCGTCTATTCCAGTTATAAACTGGTAAGCTGCATATTCCGTACCAGCCTAAGCCTATTCAACATCGGCAAGCATGTCTGACAATATTTTTGCCGTCGACCGAGCATCCAGCACGACAATCATCTCATCCAACATAGTTCCTGCCAGCCATTGCCGCCGAGTTCGGGTACTGCGCCAGTTGACACGGGTCGGTTGGATGCTGATCACTTCATGCACCGCATCAACGGCCAGCCCCCATTTAGCCTGTTCAATGAGGATGATACGCGTTACCCGTTGACCAGCCGGTGTCTGGATCATGTTATCAAACTGGCTTCCAGCAAAAACTAGCCTTGTGGTATCAACCACTCTGACTGACTGACCATCATGTTGATAATAGCCAAGAAAAAGTCCGTTGTCCGATGAACCTTGCAGCTGTTCTACTTGCCACTCGACGACCCCTCCTAATTCGGTTAACGGGATAGCAAGTGACAACTCCCCGACTTTAAAGACCATGGCCTGAAATGGTTGCAGCCCCCAGTCTGGTAAAACCGGGATACGCCCGTCATCCATGAACAACGGTATTGTAGTGCCGAGATCAACGGATTCAGATAATGCCGTTACTGTTGGCTCAATATCCGCCCTCAAACCAGAATCTAGCAATAGTTCATCTGCGTGTTCTTCTGGGGAAAGATGGGTATCATCCACATCTTCGGTCAGCAGATCATCCAGAAAATTGCTCAGCGCGGCCTGTTGATCGGCTAATAAGTGTTGTGTCATTTACGAATTCACCAGACGTAAGTGGTTTTGCTTGTTTTGTTGCAATTCTTTGAGCAAATCCACATAAGCCAGGGCCCCTCTGGCTTTAGGCTGCATGGTCGTTAAGGGTTGGCCTCGACTACTCGCCTCCCGAAATTGCGTATCAATGGGAATAATCGCTTCAGCCAGATAATCACGATAAAGCTGGCGTAACATTTCCAGGCTGTCCAGTGCAGCCCGGGTACGGCGATCAAACATGGTCGCGACTATGGTGTAGTCTAGCTGACCTTTGCGTGATTTTATGATCATCTCCAGAGTATGCATCATTCTCTCCAGCCCTTTGAGCGCCAGATACTCCGTCTGCACAGGCAAAACCAGGTGCTCACAGGCCGCAAGGGCATTCACCATGAGAATCCCGAGTAAAGGTGGGCAGTCGATCAGGACATGATCAAATCTATCTGACTGGGTGTGTAGTGCCTGCTTTATTACCAGTCCCTTGCCCTTTTGAGCCCCTAATTGACGGTCAATCGTCACCATGGCCGTCGAGGCAGGTAATAAACTCAAGCCATTGACACTGGTCGGTAACAAAATGCTTTCCGTGATTTGTTTCAAATTCACCGCAGGTGCCTGGAATAACTGATAGATGCTTTTTTCTAGCGTATCCGGATCCTGACGAAAATAGGCCGTCATCGAGCCATGAGGATCCATATCCACCAGTAATACCCGCTGTTGCTCACGTACCAGCTGACCGGCAAGATTGACCGCCGTGGTGGTTTTACCCACCCCCCCTTTTTGATTCGCGACTGCCCAAATCTTCAACAATACATCCTCACACCAGCGGTAAACTCAATATTCATAAATACTTCTATAAAATGAGCATTTTTCGTGCCATATATGCACTTAATTAAGGGCGCTTCTATAAATAGTGATTTTTTTGTGAGAGCAAGGAAGCGCCGCGCGGAGAACCGCAGTGTATATGGGAGACATGAGAACAAGGTGCCGTCCAGGTGTTCGAGCACGGCGCTGACGCCGCTATCGCGTAAAAAGTGCATTTATAGAAGTGCCCTTAAATAAGGTTTAAAATAATACACCTATACCACTAGGTTTGTTCAATTTTCACTCAATATCAAGTATCCGAC
The DNA here is from genome assembly GCA_022712915.1 of Gammaproteobacteria bacterium. Classification (GTDB taxonomy): domain Bacteria; phylum Pseudomonadota; class Gammaproteobacteria; order UBA6429; family Thiohalophilaceae; genus JAHEDB01. The sequence goes on from JAFLJQ010000187.1 coordinate 4,198, forward strand.
GCGAATTTTGGTCTGCCAGAATCACCACCACCACGCGACGGTTCTCCCGTCGACCTTTTTGAGTCGTATTCGTCGAAAGGGGCCGATGCTCACCATAACCAATGGCCGAGAGACGTGATGGCTTGATCCCCCCTTTGGTAAACAGGTGTACAACACTGGCGGCACGATGGGCCGACAGTTCCCAATTAGAGGGAAACCGCTTGGTGGTAATCGGGATAGTATCGGTATGTCCTTCGACTTGAATAATATTGGGCAAGGGCTTGAGTACCCCGGCCAAAGCATTGAGCGGTTCATAAGCATCATTTTCCAACACTGAACTGCCAGTATCGAACAAGATACTGGTATTGATCTGGATTTGAACCCATCGATCGTTGTGATCAATTTTAATTAGCTTCTTATCCACCAGAGGTTTCAGATTTTCGATCAATTGCCCAGCAATCTTCGCCATGGCCTTTTTGCTGGCTTCATCTTCTGACTTGGGTTTGACTGGCTTTTTCTCCGGTGTCACAACCAGAGTCGGCTCTGATACCAACGTTTTGGGTTCTTTACCAATCTGTATCGGTTTACCACTGACTTCTTTATTCTTAAAAATTTTAACCAATGATTCGGTCATTTGTTTATATTGACCTTCGTTCTGCATGCTAAAGGAATACATCACCACAAAAAAAGCAAACATCAGGGTGATGAAATCCGCATAGGAGATCAACCAACGATCATTGGAATCCTGTTCTTCCGGTAGATGACGATAACGGTGACGTCGTTTCATTATGCCATCCTGTTAACCGATAAAACCGTGTAGCTTTATTTCTATATTATTGGGATTTTCACCTTCCGAGATAGCCACCACCCCTTCGACGATCAATTCACGAAATTGGGTAAAGCGCTGGATATGTGCCTTGAGTTTATTGGCTATGGGAAAAAAAATTAGATTTGCCGAACCTACGCCATAGATGGTGGCAACAAAGGCAATGGCAATGCCATCACCCAACTTGGAAGGATCAGTCAGGTTACCCATGACCTGGATTAAACCCAATACTGCACCAATAATTCCAATGGTCGGACTATAACCGCCCATACTCTCAAAGACTTTAGCACACTGTATATCACGGAGTTCGCGGTTACTAATTTCAATATCGAGGATACTGCGTATATTTACCGGGTCATTACCATCCGCAACTAGCTGAATACCTTTATAGGCAAACTCATCAACACCCGTGTCATCAACATGTTCCAGTCCTAACAAGCCATCCTTGCGTGCAATCCGGCTCCACAGCAAGATCTCATCGATCATGCCTTGAATATTGACGCGTGGTGAGACAAACACCCAACCGACCATCTGTAAGGAACGTATAAAGGTACGAAAGGGCGTCTGTACCATCACCGCACCCAATGTCCCCCCAAACACAATCAGCATGGCAGGCCCATTAAATAATGTCGCAAGTTGCCCCCCCTCAAGATGTTGACCAAATAGAATAGCGCCAATACCGACAATCAATCCGATGATAGTCAGTAAATCCACATCACACCCGTTCGACTATTTGCAAACCAATTTGATCGATGTCCAACACTTCATCTGTCAAACCGGCATCAACAACGGCAGCGGGCATCCCATATACCACACAGCTTTGCTCATCCTGCGCCCACACTTCAGAACCGTGGGTTTTAAGTTCACGACAACCTTCCCGCCCATCGGCTCCCATACCGGTCATAATAATCGCCAGAGTATTGTTCGGAAAAACTTTTGATACAGATCGAAAGGTAATGTCAACTGAGGGCTTATAGGTCAGGCTAGGTTCGCTCTCTTCAATATTGATAAAGGCCCCACTACTATTTTCCTTAATGAGCATTTGCTTGCCACCAGGGGCCAGCAATGCCACGCCAGGTTCAAGGCGATCACCATCTTGTGCTTCCTTGACGGTAATAGCACATTGCTGATCGAGGCGTTGTGCAAAGGTAGGCGTAAATGTTGCGGGCATATGTTGCACGATAATGATGGGCAAGGGAAAATTAGCTGGAATCTTGGATAATACATTTTGCAATGCCACTGGGCCACCGGTTGAAGTACCAATCGCAACCAGATTAATCTTGCTATGTCGATGACGTATAATTGTATGTTTTGCTGCAACCGGTATGGCCTTTTTTTCTTTTACAAGGCTTGTCACTTTTGGTGTGGCCGTCGGTTTTGATGTAACTGTCAGTTTTACTCTTATGGCCGGTGCAACAGTTGCCGGTTTTAATTTTGATACAGGAGTACGGGCAACGATTTTGACCCGTTCACATAACAACACGCGTGCCTCATCAAGATCCTTGGCAATATCCTGAAATCGTTTGGGTAAAAAATCCAGTGCACCAGCATCAAGCGCATCAAACGTGGATTGAGCCCCTTCTGTCGTCAAGGATGAAAACATAATAATCGGCGTTGGCTGTTCTGCCATAATCCGCCTGGTCGCCTCAATACCATTCATACCCGGCATTTCAATATCCATGGTAATAACATCCGGCTTGAGTTGCTTGACCAGGGTGATGGCTTCTTCCCCGGTATGGGCATAACCAACCACTTCAAGCATCGAATCCAGGCTGAGCATTTCACCAATGCGACGACGAAAAAAACCGGAATCATCAACAACCAGAACCTTAATCATATCGGCACCTGAAATTTATTATTTTATATTTATTGTTATTAATCATTTTACTGTTAATTTCATTTAAGCCGCATGTCTTACATATTGGTGTATGAGACCCGGTATATCGAGAATAAGAGCAATACCGCCATCACCAGTAATAGTCGCCCCTGCCAAACCCTCGGTACCATGCAACAAGGCACCCAGCGGTTTAATCACCACTTCTTCCTGGCCAATCAGTTCATCCACAACAAAGCCGATTTTCTGGTTACCAACATGCACAATAACCACATGTCCCTCTTTCGGTAACGCGGCATTCGCTTGTCCTTTTACCAACCAATGATTCAAATAAAACAAAGGCAAGGTGCGGCCACGGACAACCACACATAACTGGTTATCCACCACATTGGTTTTGGTTAAATCGAGATGAAAAATTTCATTCACGCTGACCAGCGGCAAAGCAAACAATTGCTTCTCAAGTTGCACCATCAACGTCGGCATAATAGCCAGGGTCAACGGCAACTTAATTAAAAGACGACTGCCCTTACCCAACTCAGACTCAATTTCAACGGTGCCATTTAACTGGGCAATGCGCGTTTTAACCACATCCATGCCAACACCTCGACCTGAGATATCAGAAATTTCTGCCTTAGTCGAAAAGCCCGGGGCTAAAATCAGACCGTACGCATCGCTATCAGTCAGGCGCGCTGCGGCATCGGCATCCATCATGCCTTTTTCAACCGCTATCTCACGTAGCCTATTGGGATCCATTCCTTTGCCATCATCCTCAATAACCAACAGGATATGGTCACCTTCCTGTTCAGCCTTGAGCAAAACACGGCCTTCCCGTGGTTTTCCAGCCGCTTCCCGTTCATCTGGCATTTCAATACCGTGATCGACTGCATTTCGTACCAGATGCACCAATGGATCGGCCAGAGCATCCACCAGGTTTTTATCGAGATCAGTATCCTCGCCTTCCATTTCAAGTTTGATTTCTTTTTTCAGATTGCGTGCAATATCACGTACCACACGGGGAAAACGACCAAACACCTTTTTAATAGGTTGCATGCGCGTTTTCATTACCGACATCTGCAAGTCAGTTGTCACCAGATCCAAATTGGCAACAGCTTTGACCATTTCCTCATCGCCCAGGTTGGCACCCAGTCGACCAATACGATTACGCACCAATACCAGTTCACCCACCATATTCATAATGTCATCCAGGCGCTTAGTATCCACGCGTACTGTGGTTTCTGCCTGGGATGCAGATTTATCTTTGGATGCAGCAGTCGATTTGGCTGGTCTGACGACAGGAATGTCACCCGATTTAACCTCTGCCGCAATAGTTTGCATTGCCTCAGGTGAACTCACAGGGGTTTGCTCTGTCGGAGCAACATCATCAGCAACTCCAGTAACGGCAGGTTTAGCAGTAAATTGTCCCTTGCCATGAATATCATCCAGTAGCTGATCAAACTCCTTGTCCGAGATTTCATCAGTTGCAACCGCTTTGGTGGTCGGTTGCGAAGCTACTGGAGTGGCTGTTTTTGATGCCGCAGGATTAAATTGTCCTTTACCATGAATATCATCCAGCAATTGATCAAATTCACCTTCGCTAATCTCATCACTGGATGCGGTGGAACTAACCGGTGCAGGGATATCTGACGATGGCTTACCAATAAGATTGCCTTTGCCATGAATATCATCCAGTAATTGATCGAATTCATCTTCACTAATCTCGTCACTGGATGCTGTGGAACTAACCTGCGCAGAGGCAGCTTGCTGCGGTTTACCGATGAACTTGCCTTTGCCATGTATTTTATCAAGTATTTGATCAAACTGTTCATCCGTAATGTCTTCAGGATCCGTTGCACTTGCACTACTTGCTGCATTGACAGGTATATCCGCATCAGGGTTCTGTAAAGCCTTGAGTAATAAATCAAACTCTTCATCAGAAATATTTTCCCCACCACCCACAATGGTGTCGCCAGAAAGAATATCCTCAACAGGCTGTGGTGGGGCAGCTTGAGCAGGTTCAACTTGCACGGTAAGGGATGATTCAGCCACCGGAGCTGCAACAACAACTTCACCTTTAATGATTCTTGTCAACCCGGATAACAGTGCTGGCTCTGCGTGTGGCGGTTCATCACCATTGCGCAAACACTCAAATTGTTCATTCAACACATCGAGTACCGGCAACATAGTATCCATTAGTGTTGCATCAACAGAGCGTTCACCGTTTCTTAGCAGGTTGAATACGTCTTCAGCCGAGTGGCAGATTTCCACCATTTGCGGGATCTCAAGAAAACCGGCGCCGCCTTTGATAGTGTGAAAACCTCTGAACACGGTATTGAGCATGTCCATATCATCCGGGCTATTTTCGAGATCAACAAGCTGTTCGTTCAGCTGCTCAAGAATCTCACCGGCTTCAACAAGAAAATCCTGTAATAATTCTTCATCCACCGGTTTTGTCCCTGTGCACCCTTAATTAAAATCCTAAACTGGAAAGCAAATCATCCACTTCGTCCTGACCTGAAACCAGATTGCTCTCAGTATCAACGCCAGGTACAGCCGGACCGGTTGCTTCAATGGAATGATCATCCTTTGTTTTTTCAAAATCTACCTTGATATGGCCACCGGCCAATTTCACCAGATTAACCAGATTGGTTTCAACATCTTCAACCAGACCAATAACCCGTTTAATGATCTGGCTGGTTAGATCCTGAAAATCCTGAGCCATTAAAATCTCATTGAGTTTTGAACGGAGTTCTTTAACCTGACCCGTATTGCCTTCAAGAAACTGGTCTATCAATAAACTCAGCTCACGAAATTCCTGTACATTCATGTCACGCTGTACAAATCGACGCCATTTTTCATGCAAGTTACTGGAATTGGTCGTAACACTGTCACAAATAGGCAAAGATTCTTCCACTGCCGTCAGCGTTCTATTGGCCGCATCATCAGTCATTTTAATGACATGCCTGAGGCGGGAACGGGCATCGGGAATTTCTGCCTGGGCAAGATTGATGAGCTTGTCATCCTTGCCAAAGGCCGTAATGGAATCATGCAATTCGCGTGTCAGTTTACCCATTTCCTGATACAACTCGGTCTCACGAATACGGGTTAACTCATCTAAGACCTCTCGTGCGCCGTTCTCATCACCCCGTTCAAGACAGGCCAGAAGATCTTTGCTGCGAGCAATATTATCGTCTGAAATCAGTTTGTTTTCTTCGAGCATCGTGTCATCCCATTATCAACCAACACGTTCGAAGATTTTGCCCATTTTTTCCTTCAGAGTAATGGCTGTAAATGGTTTAACAATGTAACCATTCACACCGGCTTCCGCTGCCTCCACAATTTGTTCACGTTTTTGTTCTGCCGTTACCATCATAACCGGTAAGCCACTCAGCTTATCATCTGCACGGACTTCCCTTAAGAGTTCAATACCGGTCATACCAGGCATATTCCAGTCGGTAACAAGGAAATCTATACCACCCTTTTTTAATATCGGTATTGCAGTGTTACCATCATCCGCCTCAACGATATTCATAAATCCCAAGTCATTCAGCAGATTTTTAATAATACGCCTCATGGTAGAAAAATCATCCACAACAAGGATTTTCATATTCGTATCCACAACGCTCCTCCAGTATCAAACCTCAGGTGTTTCTGCACAGCTCTATATTGCTCTTACCATACTAAATATAATGGACAGTCTTACTTAATCAATATCGGCTTATTGAAAAAAATATTTAATTCTCAGCACCTAAGCGATGCCCCAGGCGCGCCTGTAATCGAATAACGGCTTGACTGTGAATTTGACTGACACGGGATTCACTCACCCCCATGACCGCACCAATTTCACGTAAATTTAATTCTTCATCATAATAAAGGGCCATCACCAACCGCTCGCGTTCAGGCAACGTCGCAATCGCATCTGATAACAAACGTTGCATATCTTCACGTTGCAAACCATCAAGAACACCGGGGGCATTATCTGACATCGTTTCAAGGATGGACTCATCACCGATCCCCATGTCTTCAAAACTAAGAACCTTGTGATAACTATTATCCTGAAGAATTTTGTAATATTCCGGTAAGGACATCTCCAGCGTTTCTGCAATTTCAGTATCACGAGCATCACGACCAACATCATTTTCTATCGTACGCACGGCCTCAGCCACCATACGGGCCTTACGATGTACCGAACGCGGTGCCCAATCATTCTTACGTATCTCATCTAGCATAGAGCCACGAACACGGATACCGGCATAGGTCTCAAAACTCGCTCCCTGACGCTCATCATAGTTGCGCGCCGCTTCCAACAGGCCAATCATGCCGGCCTGTATCAAGTCTTCGAGCTGCACACTGGCGGGCAAACGGTTAATCAAATGACAGGCAATTCGTTTTACCAATGAAGCGTGTCGTTCAACCATTTCATTATGGCTGGCAGGCTGGGTTGCTCTATACATGGCTAGGCCATTCATGGCATTACCTCCGCATTTTTATTTTGTATATTTGCTTGAATTAATCGCTCAACAAAAAACTCCAGATGACCACCGGCCATCTTTGGCACCGGCCACTTGCACACTTTTTCTGTGAGCGTCTTGTATGCAGTCGCCGCCTTACTACGAGGAAAGGCCTCAACCACTGCACGCTGCTTTCTAACGGCTTTGATAACATAATCGTCATAAGGGATGTGTCCAATGTAATCCAATGTCACGTCTAAAAAACGATCCGTTACCCTTACGATATTCTCATAAACTAATCTGCCTTGTTGTGCGCTTTTTGTCATATTACTCAGAATTCTGAAACGATGGATGCCATACTCACGGTTGAGTAGTTTGATCAAGGCATAGGCATCAGTAAGCGATGCCGGTTCATCACAGACCACCACCACCACCTCCTGCGAAGCACGGCAAAAACTAGTGACACCTTCAGAAATTCCCGCTGCGGTATCAACTATCAACATGTCAACATTCATGCTCAATTCACTAAAGGCATGAATGAGTCCAGCATGCTGTGCAGGGGTTAATTGCGCCATATCCTGAATACCTGAGGATGCAGGAATAATCTTTATTCCATATGGCCCTTCAATCATGACCTCTTCAAGCGTCATCGCACCATCAATCACATCACGCAAAGTATGTTTAGGATAGATACCCAGTAACACATCAATATTGGCCAGACCCAGGTCTGCATCAAACAAAATGACATCTTTACCCGATGCAGCGGCTGACATGGCCAGATTGACCGACACGTTCGTCTTGCCAACACCGCCTTTACCACCTGTTACTGCGATCACTTGTACCGGATGAGGATTGAACATACGTTTAAGTCCTGAAGCCTGATTATTTATTCCCATATCAACCATGAGCCTGAGCCACCATTCCGCCCAGAGCCAATGAGAGGGACTCATCATCTGCCACACCACCAGACAGATGCTGCATTATCGAAACTGCCCGACTCACTAAACCGTGTGCTCTGGCTGGGTGAATATCTTCGGGGACCTTTTGCCCATCGTTAAAATAGGCAACGGGCAATTTACTTTCGATAGCCACCGAAAGCGCCCCACCCAGACTGGTGGTTTCATCAACCTTGGTTAAAATACAACCAGCCAATGATAGTGCTTTAAAACCTCGCATAACATCATTCAACACGCCACGCTGATTATTGGTGGCCATGACCAGATAAGGTTGTACCCGCCGATCCCCCTCTCTTAGCATGGCCAATTGATCATTCAACTGCATATCACGTGAACTCATACCCGCCGTATCAATTAACACAAGTTCCTTATTACTGAACTTGCGCAAGGCCACTTGTAACTCTTCCAAATTAGCCGTAATACTGATAGGGGCACCCATAATCCGTGCATAACTACGTAACTGTTCATGTGCACCGACACGATAGTTATCGGTCGATATGAGCGCAACCTTACCCTTTCCATGACGCAAGATATAACGCGCCGCTAATTTAGCAGCAGTCGTCGTCTTGCCCACACCTGTGGCTCCGACCAATGCAATGACGCCACCCTGCTCTATAATATCATCACTTTGAACAGGTATTTGGTGTGATAACTCACCCAGTGCCATACGCCAGTTATGCTCAAAGTCATCACTTTCCTTAACCTGCTCTGAAATACTCCTTGCCAGAGTCGGGCTTAAACCCAGCCCAATCAGGCGTTGCAGCATGCGCGCGCGCAAAGGGTGGTAGCGAGTCTCATTGCCCCAGGCTAGACCAGATAATTGATTAACCAGTAAACCACGCAATGATTTAAGTTCACTACGCATTTCAGAAATGGCTGGCTCTTGCTGTTGGTTGATGAAAAGTTTGTCGTACTTCGAACTATCCTTGTGGACTTTTTGATGGGGCACATTCGTAACAGCCGATTCCGGAATATGACGGCTAAGTTTGACATCATTCCATATTTCTTCGCGTGAAATTTTTCTTTCCCCTTCCGGTTCAATAACGGAAACATCCTGTTCTCCGTTAACATCGATATGTGAAACGTTTTTTTCGTCAGCTACATCAATTTCTGCTGCAGTTTCAATTGCAGCTTTTGAGCTCGTAGGATTGTTCGCCAGCAAGCTGTCATCATAATCTATTGCCGCAACAATCTCGATACCACCTTCAACGCGTTTGTTTGACAAAATAACCGCATCAGGTCCCATGCTCTCACGAACCTTGAGAATGGTACGACGCATATCTGCAGCAAAAAATCTTTTAATCTTCATATTCGCCTCATAACCCAGCCTGAAACAAAAACTATTTCTTTCTCAGTAACTCTATGATGCAACCGGGGTCGCCTGCCCCACTGTTGCAACTATCCTGATCTGTTTATCGCTTGGAATCTCGTTATAAGACAGAACATACATCGATGAAATGGTGTGTCTTACAAAGCGGGACAACATGGTACGCAATATGGCCGGTACCAGCAAAATGGCGGGGCGGCCACCTTGTTCCTGTTCTCTGGCACTTTCCAGCAATGCCTCATGTAAACGTTCCGCGAGACTCGGTTCAACGCCTCCACCAATCCCATCAGAGGCCTGCAAGGTATGATGCAACAACTGTTCCAATTCAGGAGACAGGGTGATCACCGGCACCTCGGTGGCCATGCCATTGATTTGCTGGATAATTGAACGTGCCAGAGACACCCGCACCGAGGCCAGCAACACGTCAGGCTCTTGACTCCGGCTACCATGTTCCGCCAAGGTTTCGGCAATAGAGCGAATATCCCGAATCGAAACCCCTTCTTCCAGCAGGCCTTGTAGAACCTTAACAATAACCCCCAGCGTCAGGGTATCAGGCACAAGATTTTCAACCAGCTTCGGTGCCACCTTCGCCAGTTGATCAAGAATATGCTGCACCTCTTCATGGCCTAACAGTTCATGTGCATGACTTTGTACCAATTGACTGAGATGAGTCGCGATAACGGTATTGGCATCAACCACGGTATAAGCCATAGTCTGGGCCTGATCACGTTGTGACGGCTCAATCCATACCGCTTCCAGTCCAAAGGCTGGATCATGTCCTTCAATCCCCTCCAGGGTGCCAAACACCTGACCAGGATTAATAGCCATTTCCCGATCCGGGTAAACCTGCGCCTCACCCACGGTTACGCCCATCAAGGTAATGCGATAAGAGGTGGGCGTCAGATCCAGATTGTCACGAATATGTACTGGTGGCACGAGGAAACCCAGTTCCTGAGAGAGTTTTTTACGCACGCCTTTAATGCGCCCCATCAATTCACCGCCCTGGGCTTTATCCACCATGGGAATCAAACGGTAACCCACTTCCAGGCCAATGGCATCAACGGGACCAACATCATCCCAGGTCAAATCACGAACTTCCGTTTCCTGTTTTTCAGACTGGACATTCTGTTCCTCGACTACTTTAGCTTTGCCTGATTTATGCCTATATATAAGGTAGGCCGCTCCACCACTGATAAAAGACAAACTCAAAAAAGCCACATTGGGCATGCCAGGGATCACACCCATAAGGCCTAATACACCCGCCGATACCGCCAGTGAGCGCGGGTTACTGAACATTTGTTGCAGAACCTGCTCACCCATATTCTGCGTGGTGGAGACACGGGTAATAATAATACCGGCCGCCGTCGACAATAACAGGGCCGGAATTTGCGCCACCAAGCCATCCCCAATCGTCAGCAGTATGTAATAACGTGCGGCATCGGAGATGCTCAAATCATGTTGCAGCGTGCCGATAGACAGACCACCAATAATATTAATCATCAAGATCAGGATCCCGGCAATGGCATCACCCCGCACAAACTTACTGGCACCATCCATGGAACCATAAAACTCAGCTTCATCACTGATCTCCTGACGGCGACGACGGGCATCATCCGGTTCAATCAAACCGGCATTCAAATCGGCATCAATGGCCATTTGTTTGCCGGGCATGGCATCCAGAGTAAAGCGGGCACTCACTTCAGAGATACGTGTAGCACCCTTGGTTATCACCACAAAATTGATAATCACCAGGATCATAAAAACAACCAGACCAACGGCGTAATTACCACCAATAACAAATTCACCAAAGGCCTTAATCACTTGCCCAGCCGCATCAGGGCCATTATGCCCTTCCAACAACACAACACGTGTAGATGCGACATTCAGCGCCAGACGTAATAAAGTGGTAATCAATAACACCACCGGAAACAAAGCAAAATCAAGTGGCCTCAAGGTGTAGACCGTGACCAGCAAGATCACCAGTGCCAAAGCAATGTTAAAGCTGAACAAGATATCGAGGAAAAAGGGGGCCAGGGGCACCACAATCATGGCCAACATCAACAACATAAGGATGGGCGCACCCAATCCAGAACGCATAACAAACTTGATTCTTTCCAATGCTACATTTTGCTCAGCCATCAACTACAGACCTCTTGGTTAATTAATATTGCATATCATCGGGAATGGGCAAATTACCCATTTTTAAATCACCCCGTTGTTGCCAGCCACGTTTTCGTTTTAACTGGAATATATAAGCAAGCACCTGTGCCACAGCCAGATACAAGCTATGCGGAATGGGGTAATCTATTTCAGTGGTATAATGAAGTGCACGGGCTAAAGGTGGTGCAGTCACAATCGGGACATTATGTTCACGTGCAATGGCTCGAATCTGAAAGGCAATAAGATCAACACCCTTGGCAACCACAACAGGGGCATCCATTGCGTTTTGATCGTACTTGAGTGCAACTGAATAATGTTCTGGGTTGGTAATGATGACATCGGCCTTGGGCACTTCAGCCATCATGCGTTGCTGGGCAATGTCACGTTGCATCTTGCGTACCCGACCACGGACTTCAGGATTACCCTCCGTATCCTTGTTTTCATCCTTTACTTCCTGGAAGGTCATTTTCAGTTGTTGTTTGTGATCCCATAACTGAAACGGCACATCAACCAGCGCAATCAATGTCATGGTAGAGCCAATCACCAAAAAGGCCATCACTAACAACTCGGCCGTATGAGCCACGCCCTGTTTAACAGGCTCATCACTCAGCCCAAGGTACTCACCCGCTTGATTATAAAGATAGATAATCGCAACCAAACCAATAAGAATAAACTTGAGTAAGGCCTTTAACAGTTCAATCAATCCGCGCCAGGCAAAAATTCTTTTCACTCCCTTAATCGGATCAAGCTTCTCCCATTTAAATGCAATGGCCTGACCACTAATGTTGATACCTCCCCCCAGAAAAACAGGCCCCATCAAGGCAGCCACCACCATGACAATAAAAAATGGGGTAATGATACCAAGGGCATCAAGTATCGCGCGTTTGAACAAGACAGGCATGGCCGTGGGATCAAAAATTTGTTCCCGTGTGAGAGTCAATGACGTCTTAACCAGCGTCATCATTTCTGTCGCAAAATACGGGCCCAAAAACCACATTGCACCACCTGATAACATGAGCATTAACAGCGTGTTGAGTTCCCTGGAATTAGCTATCTGCCCCTTTTCTTTCGCCTGTTGCAGGCGTCGAGGCGTCGCCTGTTCAGTGCGTTCCTGTGCGGCCTTCTCTGCCATCAGGGCACCCCCATACCTAACAAATATTGCAACAAATGATAGACACGATTAAACATGGCATTGCTATTGGGTACAATGCTCGGCAAGGTGAGTAAAATAACGGCAAAGCCCAGCATCATGGTGATCGGAAAACCGATAGCAAAAATATTCAATTGCGGTGCGGCCCTTGTCATAATGCCAAAGGCCATATTCACCACTAACAAGGATGCAATGGCAGGCAAGGCAATACCCACCGCACCGGAGAATATCATGCTGCCCCAGGTCACCACTTGCCAGAAATCATCCGGTACCAAGCCCTTATCTGAAATCGGAATGTAGTGAAAACTATCCGTGAGTACCTCGATCATTACCAGATGGCCATCCAGACCAAGAAAGACTAGTAAAACCATCAAAACATATAGCTGACTGAGAACCGGTGCCTGAGTACCATTTTGCGGATCCACCATCAATGAAAAACCCAGCCCCATTTGCAAGGCAACTATCTGACCGGCAGTAATAATGGCACTGACAACCAATTGCAGTGAAAACCCCATCAACACACCAATCAAAACTTGTTGAATAACAATCAACACGCCAGTTGGACTCAGGGCATCAACTGACGGAACCATCGGTGAAACAATAGGCGCAACTACAAAAGTGATCGTCAGAGCAAAGCCTAAACGAATACGAGCAGGAACTGGTTTTGATCCAAATAAGGGGGCAGACATAATCAAACCAGAAATTCGAAATAAAGGCCACATATAAGAACCTACCAAGGCCGTTAACTCAGCACCACTGATAACCATGGCACTAACCTATAAGATAAGGGATGTCATGAATAAGCGTTGTCGTGTACTCCAAGATCAAACGCAACATCCATGGGCCGGCAGCCATCAATGTCACCAGCGTTATAATCAGTTTAGGAATAAAGCTTAATGTCATTTCATTGATCTGCGTAGCCGCCTGAAACATACTGACTAGCAAACCCACTAGCAGTGCCGGTATCAAGGTAATCAAGGTCAAGATCAAAATCACTTCAAGTGCCTGCTGAAAGATCGTTACCACACTATCAGGGGTCATAACGATTTCCTATACGTAGAAACTGGAGGCCAGTGTACCAATCACAATATTCCAGCCATCCACCAGCACAAATAGCATAATTTTGAATGGCAAGGAGATAATCATCGGTGACAACATCATCATACCCATGGACATCAAGACACTGGACACAACCAGATCAATAATCAAAAAGGGTATAAATAATAAGAACCCAATTTGAAATGCTGTCTTCAGCTCACTGGTAACAAAGGCTGGCAATAAGATTGATAGAGGCACATGTTGCGGTGATTCAATATCCTTTCTACCGGAGATCCTGGCAAACATGGCAATATCATTCTCTCGAGTCTGACCGAGCATAAAAGTTTTTATTGGCTCACTGGCCTTTTCAATAGCATTTTCAAAATTGAGCGTTTCATTCATGTAGGGTTCTACTGCATCCTGATAAATACGTTCGAATACTGGCGCCATAATAAAAAATGTCAGAAATAATGCCAGACCAACAATAGTTTGGGATGAAGGGGCCTGCATTAAACCAATGGCCTGTCGAAGAATCGACAGCACAATAACAATCCGAGTAAAGGAGGTCATCATGACCAGCGCCGCAGGGATGAACGTCATTGCCGTCATCAAGGCCAGGACCTGAATACTTAGGCTATAGGTCTCATTACCATCAGGCCCTTTTGTTACTGTAACGGCCTGCAATCCTGTTTGTGCCATGACGCTATCAATGGGGAAAAAACTGCATAGCAACACAAAAAACATAGACCATAAGCCTGCGCTCATCATTTTGTCTTACCTTGTATAACCGACTGTAAACGATCGGCAAAACTCATCCCGCCATCCGTCTTGTTGTTACCCATATCAACGGATTGTTCCAAAACATGTAAGGTGCGAATCTGCCCTGGTGCCAGGCCAATCAATAATTGTTTATTACCAACCTGTACCAATACAATGCGTTCACGCTGACCGAGAGACAATCCACCCAAAATACGCAAAGCACCATGAGATACCTGTTGAAAACTACCCATACGGCGAATAAACCAGGCCATGCCAAAAATAAGCCCCAGCACAAATAACAAACCGAGAAACATTTGGAGGAAATCTCCCGCACCCACCGGTTCAGAGATTAAAGGGCCAGGCATAGTTTTACCAACCTCGGCCAATACAGGAACACTCCAAATCAACATAAGAGCAATATTAATTTTTTTAAAAATTTGTCTCATATTCATTGAAGTTTTTTCACTCGTTCGACCGGACTAATTACATCAGTAAGACGAATACCAAACTTTTCATTCACCACAACAACCTCACCGTGCGCTATCAAGGTACCATTGATTAATACATCCAATGGTTCACCGGCCAGACGATCAAGTTCGATTACCGAACCCTGATTTAACTGCAACAGGTTTCGAATACTAATCTTGGTTTGGCCAATTTCCATTGAGATGACAACGGGCACATCCAGAATGACATCAAGATTAAATTCTTCATCACCAGGTATCCCATCATCCTGCAGATTTTGCAGACCAGCCGGACTCGCCTCTCCACCCGCTTCTTCAAGTGCATCAGCCCATTCATCCGTTGTAGCTTGATCATTCTGTAATGTAGATGCATCCGGGCTGGCTTGTTCCCCCTGAATAACATCTGCATCTTGAGGTGTATCTGTATCACTCATGTATCAACTCCCGCCGCAATAAGTGCACGTGTGGCTTCGTTTGGATTAATAGGTTTTTCAATTCGTTTTGTCAGTTTGATGGCAACATTGTCACCACTTTGTCCATAGATCCCTCGATATATAGGAATGCCTTCAGCACGCACTATGACCGTTTCAGGCATATCAATCGGTATCACATCACCTTCCTTAAGTTTGAGAATATCGCGTACTTTTAATTTGACTTGTGCCAAGGCCGATTGAAGATCCAACTCTGCTGCCTTAAAGTCTTCACGCAAAGCAACCGCCCATCGATCATCTTTATCAACCCGATCACTTTGCACACCGGCATCAAGCAGTTCACGAATCGGTTCCAGCATGGCATAAGGCAAGACCACCTGAAACTGCCCTCCACCACCATCCAGTTCAACATGAAATGAACTGACCACAACCACTTCTGTTGGACTCACAATGGTCGCAAACTCAGGATTAAGTTCCATATTCAGAAACTCAAACTGTACCGGTACAACAGGCCGCCATGCCTCCGTCAAATCATTAAATGCATGATTCAAAACTAACGAAATAATACGCTGTTCAGTTGCCGTCAGATCCCGTCCTTCAATCTTGGCATGACGACCTGTACCACCAAAAAAATTATCGACAATAATAAAAACCAGTTTTGGATCAAAGACACACAGAGCCGAACCTCGCAATGGATGGATCTTGACAATATTCAAGCTGGTTGGAACAAACAAACTATGAATGTATTCGGTGAATTTCAACATTTGCACTCCTCCCACAGATATTTCAGCAGAGCGACGCAACATATTGAACATGCTTACCCGGAAATAACGTGCAAAACGTTCATTGATCATTTCCAGGGTGGGCATGCGACCGCGTACAATGCGGTCCTGGCTGGCAAAGTCATATATAGAAACACTACCATCAGCTGAAGACATGTCCGTTTGAGTCTGGACATCACCACTATCAACGCCATGTAACAGGGCATCAATCTCATCTTGAGATAAAAGGTCATTTACGGCCACAGTTCCTCACCTTATTGCATAATAAACATTGTAAAATAAACAGCTTCGATACCTGGAGCTTTAGGATTAGTCCCCAGAACTTCCTGCACCTTGGCCAGGACATCAGCACGTAACTTTTCTTTACCCACCAAAGTTCTTAGTTCACTGTATTTTTGGCCACTCAATAACAACAGAATCTGATGACGCATAGCCGGCATGTTTTGCACAGCCTGATCAAGATATAATTGCTGTCTGGCCATGAGTTGAATTTCAAGCTGGATATAATTGACTTCTTGCTCAGCGGTAAAATTCACAATGAATTCAGGTTCCAGCTTCAAATAGAGAGTCGGGTTTATCTCTGCCAGTTCTTTTTTCTTGTCCTCATCCGTTTTTTCCAGTGCACCAGAGAAATAGAGCGTAGCCCCGACAGAACCGCCAATCAGTAATATGGCTACAACGATCATGATGATCATCTTTCCGGGACCGGATTTTTTTTCTTCCTCGTCGAGGTTGAGTTCGTCTCTTGCCATCGTGTTCTATATCCAATTCACAGATAATGTTATGTGTATACATAGTTAGCAAAACGTATGCCACAAGGCTGTGAATTTAGAACTTAATAAAATCAATCAGTTAGACGCTGCATAGCCCATGTCGTCAATGACTTGACGTGCATTTAAATGCCAGATCCAAGAAAAAGATGTCAAGAGTGTGACGGGTGGACGAGAGACCAGGCCGAGCAGGAACTGGAGCCCGGATTAGAACGTAGGGCTAGAACGTAGAGCTAGAATTAATCAGGGAGTTTTATAAAATGTTCACGGTAATAGACCAACTCACGGATGGAGTCACGAACATCGTCCAGGGCCAGATGACTACCCTGCTTGTCATAACCTCTATAAATTTTTGGAGACCAACGCTTTGCCAGTTCCTTGAGGCTACTAACATCAAGGTTGCGATAATGAAAAAAGACCTCCAGTTCAGGCATACAACGGGCCAGAAAACGGCGATCCTGACAAATGCTATTACCACACATCGGCGAACTACCCGCTGGAACGTATTGGCGCAGAAATTCAATCGTTTTTTGTTCTGCTTTGACTTCTGTGGTCGTGCTGTTTTTGACCCGCTCCACTAAACCTGACTGTCCGTGTTGTTTGGTATTCCAGTCATCCATTTTCAGGAGCACATCATCGGCTTGGTGAATGGCCATAACCGGCCCTTCCTCGAGGATATTCAGATTTGCATCGGTGACGATGGTTGCAATCTCAATAATCACATCATTCTGCGTATCCAGACCCGTCATTTCGAGGTCAATCCAAATCAAATTATTTTTATCTTGTGTCATAACCATTTGTCTATAATTAACTTGCCATGCATTCTACCAGACGCTAACCTCCATTGCCTATGAAGCAGAACAAATGAGGACATATTCATCATGCAGTTGGTAACCACGATATTTATAGTGGCATTAATTTTGGCATTTATGCTGGAATTCTGGCTTGATCAGCGGCAAATAAAACATGTGCTGATCAACCGCAAACAGGTTCCCGATGATTTTGCCGACCGCATTTCTCTCGAAGAACATCAAAAAGCCGCCGATTATACCGTCGCCAAAACCCGTTTTGGCTCAGTGAACCAAGTTGTCGGTGTATTTATCCTACTAGCATGGACCTTGGGCGGTGGGATCGATGCGCTGGACCAAGTATGGCGATCATTCGCATTCAACAATATTTTAACCGGAGCAGGCGTCATGCTGAGTGTCATGCTGATTTCCGGACTTATTGAACTGCCCCTGTCTGCCTATCGCACCTTTAATATAGAACAGCATTATGGCTTTAATAACAGCAATTTTTCACTTTTCATCAGTGACATACTAAAACAAACCGCACTCAGCCTCATCATCGGCGCTCCAATCCTTTTGGTTATTCTCTGGCTGATGCAACACATGGGGGACATGTGGTGGTTATACGTCTGGGCGGTGTGGATGGGCTTCAGCCTGCTAATGTTATGGGCCTATCCGTCCTTTATTGCCCCTATATTTAACAAATTTTCACCACTGGAGAATAGTGATTTACGTACACGCATCGAGAACTTGTTAAAGCGTTGCGGTTTCACCAGTAATGGCATTTTTATCATGGATGGTTCAAAACGCTCCAGTCATGGCAATGCCTACTTCACCGGTCTTGGTAAGAACAAACGTATTGTCTTTTTTGATACCCTGCTCAAGTCACTCGAGCCGGAAGAAACTGAAGCTGTACTGGCCCATGAACTCGGCCACTTTAAACATAAACACATCCAGAAACGTATTGTCTCCATGGCCATTATGACACTAATTGGACTTGGCATTCTGGGCTTTTTAATGCAACAGGCAAGTTTCTATTCAGGGTTGGGTGTATCACAGCCATCACAATATGCGGCACTTATTCTGTTTATGATGGTAACCCCCCTGTTCAGCATCTATCTGCAACCGATGTTCTCCTGGTTCAGCCGCAAACATGAGTTCGAGGCCGACGCCTTTGCCGCTGAGCAAAGCAATGCTGCGCATCTGATTCAAGCTCTGGTCAAGCTATACAAGGAAAATGCCAGCACCCTGACACCAGATCCACTATATTCAGCCTTCCATGACTCACACCCCCCTGCCCCGGTACGCATCGCCCACTTAGCAACAAGTGGCAGCTAAAACACGGTATCCAGTATCTGATAAGTATGCGATTGAATGAAAAACAGGTTCATGAACAATTATCAGAGCTGGAGGGTTGGCAACTGGATAAAAATAAACTCTGCATCTGGCAGGATTTCAAATGTAAAGACTTCTACCAGACCATGACCTTCGTTAATAAAGTTGCTGATATCGCCCATACAGAGGATCACCACCCTGATATGGAAATCGGCTATAATCACTGTATGATTAGATACACAACTCACTCATTGAGTGGGCTGAGTGAAAAAGATTTTATTTGTGCACGGCACATTAACGCACTAAAAAACTGATATCCACTTCATGTCGAAACGCAAACTCACCAAACTTCAGCAAACAAGGATAAAACAACAACAGGAGCAAGCGACAGTAACCGCTTCCGGTCAGCATGCCATCGTCACAGCCAACCGTGGCAAGACGGTGATTATTGAGGATCAGGCACAACAAACCTTTATCTGCAACATAAGACAGAATATCGACACCCTGGTATGCGGTGACCATGTCATCTGGCAACAGCAGGATGAGACGACAGGCGTTGTCCTGGCTCTGGAGCCACGCACTAACTACCTTGCCAGACCTGATCGGCGCGGTCAGGCCAAAGTGGTTGCAGCCAACATTGATCAACTCATGATTGTCTCCGCCGTCAAACCTGCCCTCAATACTCGCTTGATCGATCGTTATCTGGTGGCAGCCGAACTTTCCGACATCACCCCGCTGATTGTATTTAATAAAATCGATCTACCTGACAAGATCAAAATGAATGATTTTCAGGAACAACTGTCAATTTATACTGAACTTGGTTACCAGGTTGTTTTTACCAGCGCAAAGCAAGACAAGGGAATCAGTGACTTACAATCAATTTTAGTCGATAAAATCAGTGTTTTTGTTGGCCACTCCGGTGTCGGAAAATCATCCATCATTAATGCCTTGTTGCCTGAATCACCCGCAGAAGTTGGCGAAATTTCTGACAGTACACAAAAGGGCCGCCATACAACAACTCTCGCCCAGCTCTATCACCTGCCTAATGGCGGAAATCTTATTGACTCACCAGGTATTAGGGAATTTGGACTCTGGCAGGTCAAACTACAGCAGGCCGCTGAAGGTTTTATAGAATTCAGACCCTATCTGAGACATTGCCGTTTTCGTGACTGTCTGCATGAAGAAGAACCGGGTTGCCGTATTCTAGAAGCCGTTAAAGAAGGGAAAATCACTGATATGCGCTGGGATAGTTACCGACGAATCATGGACTCACTAAGAGAGGCTCCATAACCGCAACTTACCGGTCAACATCCAATGCAAGGCGCGGCTCTTTAAAATATCAAACAAAACGCCACTGTTTAAGGCCTTATGCCAGGACAAATCAAATCAATGGATAGACAAAAAGTCGGATCACTTATTTAATCTTCTTATCCAGATTGTTTTTAATATCCTCTACCTTAACTTCTCCTTTGCCTTCATGAATTTGTATCGCCTCTTCGGCTTCCTTATTTAATACTACGATGGCAATACGGCGGTTAATTGGATTACGCGGGCGTTTTTTATCAAACAGTACTGAACTGGCCAGACCGACAACACGGGTAATTTTTTCCTGCTTGGTACCCCAACGTTGCAACTCCCTGCGTGCGGCATTGGCACGATCGGTTGACAATTCCCAGTTGGTATACAGCACCTTACCTGCATAATCTTCATCATAATATTCACGATAATAATTTTTTCTAAAAGGTTTAGCATCAGTGTGGCCACTAATGGCAATACTGTTTGGTACCGTATTAATAATTTTAGCAAGGTCACGCAAAATCTTTTTTGTATAAGGTTTTAACTGTGTCCCCCCCATGGCAAACATGGGACGGTTCTTTTTATCGACAAGCTGAATACGTAAGCCCTGCGGGGTAATATCCAGCAATAATTGATCTTTGAAAGGTTTGAGCGCCTGACTTTTGTCAACCGCCTTTTTCAACTCAACCAACATATCATCAAGTCGTTTTTTATCTTCATCTTTATTGATAACAACCGTTTTCTGTTTTTTAGGTTTAACCTCTTCAGGCTGTTTCTTTTTTTTCTCACCCTTGGCAATCTCAAGTGCTCCCCCCAGTTTAATCATACTCCGGCTCGCCCCACCCGGCCCCTGGATACCCGTTGGATTCTTAAAATAATCAGAGATACCTTCTCGTGTTACTTGTGTTGTTTGTGACAATAACCATAACAACAAAAAGAAAGCCATCATGGCTGTTACGAAATCGGCATAGGCCACCTTCCAGGCACCGCCATGATGTGCATGGCCCCCTTTCTTGATTTTCTTAACGACAATGGGCTGTTTTTTATCAGTCGGCATGATGTATCTTCGGGCTTAGACGTTATTACGTCTTTTTACCCGCCGCCTTAACATGTTCTTCCAACTCCAGAAATCCAGGGCGAAGATGAGGTGATATAGCTTTACGACCAAACTCTACAGCAATCTGCGGGGTGTACCCATTCAAGGTACTCATGATGCAAGCTTTACTGCACATCAAAAAACTTGATTCTTCTTCTGCCCTTGATTTCATGGCGTTAGCAATGGGTGAGGCAAAACCATAGGCCAACAATACACCAAGGAAGGTTCCCACCAAAGCCGCACCAACATGCATACCAAGCACCTCCGGTGGTTCACTAATATAACCCATGGTGATCACCACGCCCATTACCGCAGCCACGATACCAAAAGCTGGCAAGCCATCAGCAACAACCTGTACGGCCATGCTAGGTGCTTCTGCTGCATGATGATGAGTATCCAATTCAAGATCCATGAGATTTTCCAGCTCAAAGGCATTCATATTGCCCCCCACCATGAGACGTAAATAGTCCGTTATAAAATCCATGGCATGGTGATTTTTGCGTATATCAGGATAAGCTTTAAAAATTTCACTCACATGGGGCTCTTCAATATCACTTTCCAATGACATCAAGCCTTCCTTACGCGCCTTGGCAAATAATAGATACAACAATGTAAGTAAGTCCATATATAATTTTTTGTTGTATTTACTGCCTTTGAATAAACCAAATGAATCTTTAAAAACAGCACTAATAACATGGCCGGGGTTGGCAACAATAAAAGCCCCAAAAGCACCCCCTCCAATGATAATTAATTCAAATGGCTGCCACAGGGAGATCAGTTTGCCGTGCGCACCTACATAGCCGCCAAAAATACAGCCTATAACAAGGATAAGACCAACTGTGAATTTCATTATGCTACATTACCCTCAACACACGTGTTTCCTGTCTATATGCATATATGCCCTTATCGTCCCTTTGAAATAAAAACTTAAATCAGCCAAACAAATGATTAATGACTGTTGCAATCCGCCATTAACATTCAAGATACGGCTATAAATACCCGATAGTTAATCATTCAGGAATGACCTGATATAACATCACACACAAATTATAATGTTTAATGTGATAAAACAGTATCTAACAAGGACTTACAAAATCGGTAATTGACGATGCAAGAAAGTATGGAAAACTGGATAGACCGATTTGGGGAAACCCCAATCCCTGTTCTTGGCCACACCATCAACAAACTTGAAAAACTATGCAATGAAGATTTACCCATTCAAGATCTGGTTGAACTAGTAGAAACTGACCCAGGTCTTACCGTGCAATTAATTCGAACTTGCAGCACATCTTCACACGGGCGCCTTAAAGCTGAAGTCACATCGGTGCAACAAGCATTAATGATGCTAGGGGTAGAACGTCTAAAAAAATTGCCTGAGACTTTACCCACCGTCGAAAAAACACTACATGGCACAGCACAGCAACATTTATTAAAAACATTTTCAACCGCAAATCATGCCTCCAGACAATCAATGGTCTGGGCCAAACTACGTAGAGACATGATGCCTGATGAAGTGACGGCTGCTACTTTACTTCACTTCATTGGTGAAATGATGATATCGACCTATGCACCTGATTTAATCAAAAAAATTTATAAAATGCGCAAAGAAGATCACATTGCATCAGAAGAAGCTCAATACATTGTATTGGGTTTTACATTTGATCAACTTTCAATAGAGATTGCTGATCGCTGGCATCTGCCTTCATTGGTCATAGAAGCACTTCATGCCGAAAATGCGAGACATCCCCGCTCCTACAGCATTATGCTCGCCGTACAATTAGCCCGACATGCGACATTTGACTGGTACAGTGAAAAAATGCATAAACTATATGAAGAAGCTGCAGAATGGCTTGATGAACCCATGAGCGTATTAATTAAAGAAACACATCAACTTGCTGTAACCGTTGCACATGATACTAAATTTTATAATGTCACACCCGCTGCCGCTCTGTTATTGATGGGTCCTACTGCAACAGACTCACAGGAAAATAAGGAATTTTCTACAGCCAGTATTGATAAACACACCGGCATTTGTCTCATACCACAACTTTATGTAATGAAAGATGTTGTTAATAAACTTAAAAATCTTCCGGAAGATACAAAAACCTTACACGAAATCATCAAGCTCACAATACAAGGCTTGCATGATGGTGCAGGACTAAACAGAGTCGTCTTTGCCATTTATGACAAAACACAAAATGCACTAAATGCCTACTCAATTGTGGGTGCAGATAATAATCCGATATTCGGCCAGTTTCATATCAACATGGATCAAAAAAATCTGTTTTATTTTATGTCCAGAAAAATACAGGCCGTATGGATAAATGATACAAACCGCGAGGAATATGCAC
This sequence comes from Gammaproteobacteria bacterium, assembly GCA_022712915.1. Taxonomy (GTDB): domain Bacteria; phylum Pseudomonadota; class Gammaproteobacteria; order UBA6429; family Thiohalophilaceae; genus JAHEDB01. Next base: position 27,988 of record JAFLJQ010000187.1, read on the forward strand.
CACTTATACCCGAGGAACTAACAAAATTAATTCAAACAAATAGTTTTTTCAGTATGTCAGTTGTATTAAACAAATCACTATACGGTTTATTTTATGCGGATAGGCACACTACAGACTGCCGTCTGGATAAGAGAACTTATAATTACTTCAAGGCTATTTGCATGCAAAGTATTCAAACCATACAACGTATGCCCACCTTGCAACAATAAATTTCAGGGCTAGCTGGAGACCTTTGCCTATATTTATTTTTTCTTATAAAGGATCTTGTGCCACGTAACCAGAGATAACATACATGGTGGTACCAATATCGCAAAAGGTCGTGGATGAACCGTAGTAATTGGGTGAAAATGATAGAGGGCATTTTAAGCTAATTTTCAACATCGTATCGAGAAAAATTTTAATACAAAGATCTCTATTAAAGTTCGACACGCCCATTAAAGGCATGAGATAAAGTAGTACTGTTAACATACTCCAGCTCTCCTCCTATAGGCACGCCATGGGCAATACGTGTCGCCTTAATGCCGCGTGTACTGGCCATTTCCGCAATATAATATGCTGTAGCCTCCCCTTCTACAGTAGGGTTAGTTGCGAGAATCAGCTCAGTAATGATCCCTGCATCCAGCTTCTTGGCCAAAATATCTAGCCCAAGTTCAATTGGACCAACCCCATCAAGGGGTGAAAGATGCCCCATTAAAACAAAATAGACTCCGCGGTATCCCGCCACTTGTTCAATGACCTGCACATCAGCGGGTGATTCCACAACACAAATAACCGACTGATCCCGACCCCGATTATTGCAGATATCACAAACTGTCTTTTCACTCAGGGTTCGGCATTGCTCGCAATTTCCGATCTGCTCAATAGCTTCGAGCAGATCATGAGCCAACTGGCTGGCCCCTTGCCGATTATGTTCCAGCAAATGATAAGCCATGCGTTGTGCTGACTTGGGACCCACACTAGGTAAACAGCGCAGGCTTTCAATCAAACGATTTATCAGTGAGCTGCCTGTCATACAAATTCAATATAAGTATTTAGTCAGAATGGCAATTTAAAGCCAGGCGGTAAATTCAGGCCAGCACCCAATCCGGAAAATTGATCCTGACTCTGAGCTTCAATCTGACGAACAGCATCATTTACTGCAGCAGCCAACAAATCTTCCAGCATTTCCTTGTCATCCATCACACTATCATCAATATTGACGCGCTTCAGATCATGCCGGCCAGTCATCACAACCGACACCAGGTTACCACCGGCATTACCGGTCACTTCCAGTTTAGCGATATCTTCCTGGGCCTTTTGCATCTTTTCCTGCATCTGCTGGGCCTGTTTCATTATGTTACCTATGCCTTTCATTTATTTATCCTCTCGAATTTTATAAATAATGGGTTAATCAATTAATTTTTAATCTACAGGCTGGATGGCGTTTTCATCCACTGTAGCATTAAAAGTCTCAATAATATTCTGCACAGTGGCATCTTGCTTTATGGCCTGTTCCGCTGTTTCCTGTCTTGCCTGTTTTTTACGAACAGCTTGCTCTGCCGGTGTGTCTAATGAGGACTTTTCAAGGTTAATCGATAAACGAATGGATCGACCACAAGATTCAGATAAAACTTCCTGTAAGCGCGCCTGACGATCTTTCGTATACAGATATTCATTGGCCGGATCCAGAACAAGCTGTATTGCTGCTGCTTCCTTATGTTTGATTACACAATGCATGGCCAACTGTTTTAATACACCAACAATATCTAGATTTTCAACTATCATGGCCCAATCATCCCCACCACCACTATCCACCACTTTTGTAACAACGATTTGTGGTTTAAGCTCCTTAACTACCTGTTTCACTGGCATATGAGGTTCACGAATCTCGCTCAGTTTTTCAGGTGTTTTTTTTTCCGGGGTCATATAATCGGGCCTAGTATCAGCCGGTCGAAAAGCCAACATACGCAGCAAGACCATCTCCAGGCCGGTGCGAGGATCCGGCGCCAGATTCAGATCACGGCGGCCAACCAGCCCTATCTGGTAATACAACTGGACATCTTCAACGGATAAAATTTCTGCAAAGCTAGTTAAACGATCTTTATCCCCCATGGCCTCATCATAGGCCGAAGGTACCTGCTGCAGAATTGCAATATGATGCAGAGCCGTAATCAATTCTGCCAAAACATCACCATAATCAGGCACCTGAGTAGATAATTCCTGTACCTGCTGCAACAAAGCACAGCCATTTGCATCCGCCAACGCCTGTACAAGTTCATATACGTAAGTCTGTTCGATAGTGCCGAGCATACTGCGGACTTCGCTGTCCAACAACTTGCCTGCACCAAAGGCAATGGCCTGATCCAACAGGCTCAAGGCATCACGCATACTGCCATCAGCCGCATGGGCCAATTGGTTCAAGGCAGCCGGTTCCGCCTCCAAACCTTCTTCCTTCACTAGATACTGCAAATGTCCCTGGATCATATCTTGTCCCAGACAACGCAAGTTGAATTGCAGGCAACGGGACAAAATAGTGACCGGCAACTTTTGCGGATCCGTCGTCGCCAATAGAAATTTTACATGAGGAGGTGGTTCTTCCAGCGTTTTCAACAAAGCATTAAAACTGTGATTGGAGAGCATATGTACCTCATCAATGAGGTAAACCTTGAATCGACCTCGCGCTGGGGCATACTGGACATTATCCAGCAGGTCTCGAGTATCCTCGACCTTGGTACGAGAGGCGGCATCCACTTCAATCAGATCAACAAAACGACCTTCATCGATCTCCCGACAGGCGGAACAAATCCCACAGGGAGAAGAACTGACACCCTGCTCACAATTTAGGGATTTAGCCAGAATTCGAGCAATGGTGGTTTTACCCACGCCCCGCGTACCGGTAAATAAAAAAGCATGATGCACTCGATCGGTATCCAGTGCATTGATCAGGGCACGCAAGACATGCTCCTGTCCTACCATTTGCGAAAAATTTTTGGGCCGCCATTTTCGGGCCAGAACCTGATAGCTCATTAGTATTCAACCGGTCTTGAAATCTGAATCTATTTTAACCCGATGCACTGCCTGCCACACTCATCCACACCGGAACAGCTGACATCCTGCCATCATAATAATAGGGTGGCAACCTGTACCAGCCAGGCCTCGGCACCCGAATCCACCGCTGCGGCTGCTCCCTTCCAGGCCTGACCGGGTTCACGGTATATCGTCGCGAGGAGACCAACACAGGTCACCATAATCATATTTAAATCAATTAGTTAAACGAATCAAAAGTACACTTACATTTGATTCCAGAGTATACGCATCTCAGCAGGAACTGACCAGAGGCAAACTCACCATATCATTCCACACTAGATTAAAATAACCGGTAAACCCTGGAAAATATTTTCTGTTGAGGAAGAATCGGGACAATCGACTCAAACTCAACAAATAAGGATAACTCGTACTTCTAGCCACCAGTAGTATTCACCCTCAAATCACTCGGTATCAAGCCCAGCTTACATCTAAATCTAAGGCTTCAAATATTTAACGAATACGGAGCATAGTAAATTTAAGGTGAGGCAGGCTCAAAAACCTGCTTGATAGATGGCGGAGAGAGAGGGATTCGAACCCTCGATAGGGATAAACCTATACACACTTTCCAGGCGTGCTCCTTCAACCACTCGGACATCTCTCCTGTATTTCCAGCCTAACCGAACCTGACCATTACATCTTATGGCTACCCCAGAAAGCGCGCAAGATTAAACCAGTTAACACAGAAGCGCAAATCCAACGGCTAATGAATTTGCCTGACAAGTCTTAAATTTAAAAAACGGCCAACAGCAGCATTGCAATATGCTCAATGTAACTGTCGGATTTATTTACACTGTTATACGTAAAAAACATAAATTTGTACCGCCTTTATCGATACTTTAAGGATAAAACTGTGATTCATTTCACATATGTCGGTATAATGTCAATTATTGAGAAATTGACATCTTGAGCTTTTAAAGCAATAACAGATAATGAAATGACAAGTATTTTCGCTGGGGAATAAGCAACAAAAGTATGTGGTGTATTTAGCCAGAAGGCTGGCATTTAGAAAGAGTACAAACGCTCACAGGTAGACACCAAATTTCAGAGGGTCGAAACTGACAGTTGTTTGCAATACCCCACCAATTCTTACGGGATAAATATAATATTTGTTATTAATCAAGATGATACAGATTATCAAAGGAAATAATTATCACCTTATTTTTTATAATTGATTAATGGTTGTGTTACAATGCCGATAATTAAAAATATGAAGCATAATACATGTTCAGAAGTGGCCCAGAAGACTATTTTGAGCCAAAGCTAACAAGGAGGGTAGGACTATTTTTACTGTCGCGATTAGTATCTGGAGTATGCAAAAGAGCGCATTTAGCATCGCGCTCAGCGGTATAGTATTAACTGCATTTATCATAAATGTCAGTGCCCCCCCGCGCACTCTACTTGAACGTGTCAAAAAATCTGGAGAAATCCATGTCCTGACACGTAATGCCGCCACAACCTATTATGAAGGTTCTCAGGGACCCTCTGGCCTCGAATATGATTTAGTGAAAAAATTTGCCGAATATCTGGATGTGGATCTGAACATCAAGATACGTGATAACCTAAATGATATTATCTCCCAAATTGAAAAAGGTACGGTCGATTTTGCCGCTGCGGGTCTAACTGTAACGGAAGAACGCCAAAACCGTATTCGCTTCACAACACCATACCAACAGATTACCCAGCAAGCGGTATACAATACCAACAATAATAATATTGAAAAACGACCACGCAAACTGGCCGATCTGATGGGAAAAAGAATTAATGTGCTGGCCAATAGCAGTCATGTCGAACAACTAAGTCAACTCAAACTCAAATACCCCAAGCTTAGCTGGACTGAGAGCAAAAACACCGATAGCTCTGAATTACTGGATATGGTGGCCAACAAGTTAACTGATTTTACCATTGCTGATTCCAATGAAGTCACCTTGTATCGTCGCTACCATCCTGAGCTGCGCGTCGCGATGAATATCAGCAAAGAACAACCCTTGGCCTGGGCCTTTGCCAAAGGGTCCGACGACAGCCTGTATAAAGAAGCCCAGAACTTCATGGCCCACATGAAAAAGACGGGAGAACTGGCACACTTAATCAAGCGCCATTATCACCACGCCAGTAAATACCAATACTCAGGCACCAACACATACCTGTCAAAAGTACGTAGCCGCCTGCCTCGTTACCAGAAAATGTTTGAAACAGCTGCACGAGAAAATAAACTCGACTGGCGTCTAGTGGCGGCCGTGGCCTATCAGGAATCACATTGGAACCCTCATGCTGTCTCACCTACTGGCGTACGAGGCATAATGATGTTAACCAACAACACAGCCAGGCAACTAGGCGTTGTTGATCGAACGGATCCTAAGGAAAGTATTTTTGGTGGTGCCCAGTATCTTAGAAAAATGGTTGATAAGGTTGCGACAAGGTACGGACTGGAAGAGCCTGAACGTACCTGGTTTGCCCTGGCCGCTTATAATGTCGGTTTTGGCCATCTCACGGATGCCCGCATGTTGACCAAACTACGTGGCGACAACCCTAACAAATGGACCGATGTGAAAGAAACCCTGCCATTACTACGTCAGCGCAAATGGTATAGTAAAACCCGTTATGGTTATGCGCGTGGTAATGAGCCCGTCAAATATGTCGAGTCGATTCGCAGTTATTACGATATCCTGAACTGGTATCTGGATAACGGAAAACCAAAGATTGCCGAACGTTCGATCCTGGCGTTTAAATCATCGGCATTATAAGAAAGTAAATATTAAATAAATAAAGGCCCAAATCAGCGGGCCTTTTTTTATGACAAATTGAAAACAGATTAATTCACTATCATCTCTGCTTACAAAGGGTCATCCGCAAACTCACCAAGACCAAAAACCACCATTGCGGGCAGACTTTCCAGAAAAATCATTTCGCACGACGCGCTCTAAAAAATTCCTGTAACTGACTTGCGCACTGTTCGGCCATAATACCACCGGTTATCTCAGGACGATGGTTATGGCGTGGATCGGCCAACACGTCAAAGACACTCTCTACCGCACCCATTTTTGGCTCCGTGGCACCGTATACCACTCGTTTGACTCGAGCCTGAATGATCGCCCCAGCACACATCACACAAGGTTCGAGGGTGACATAAAGCGTGGTATCGACCAGACGATAATTACCAACAGTATTTGCCGCTGCACGCAAGGCATTAATTTCAGCATGGCCAGTAGGATCGTGACTGGCAATAGGTCGGTTCCAACCCTCACCCAGCACATTATTATCATGCACCAACACGGCACCCACAGGCACCTCACCCTCTGCCGCCGCCTGCTTGGCCAGCTCAAGGGCGTGTTGCATCCAGAAAAGATCCAACGATACATCTTCCAGTTCTGCGGTCATAAAAGCTAAACCATCTATTCCCACTCAATGGTGCCGGGCGGCTTGCCAGTGATGTCGTATACCACACGCGAAATGCCATCCACCTCATTAACAATACGGCGTGACACATGATCCAGGAAATCATACGGCAAGTGCGCCCAGCGGGCAGTCATAAAATCAATGGTTTCTACCGCACGCATGGCCACCACATACTGATAACGACGACCATCCCCGGTGACCCCCACCGACTTAACGGGCAGGAAAACAGTAAAGGCCTGCGAGACCTTGTTATACAGATCAGCCTTATACAGCTCTTCCATGTAAATACGATCCGCCAAACGTAACAAATCGGCATATTCCTTTTTCACCTCACCCAATATTCTGACCCCAAGTCCCGGCCCAGGGAAGGGGTGACGATAGACCATGTCATACGGCAGACCCAGTTCAACACCCAACTTGCGCACCTCATCCTTGAACAGTTCTCGTAAAGGCTCACAGAGCTTGAGCTTCATGTGTTCTGGCAGGCCACCCACATTGTGGTGTGACTTAATCAAGTGAGCCTTACCACTCTTGGCTCCAGCCGATTCAATCACATCGGGGTAGATCGTCCCCTGCGCCAGCCACATGGCCTGACTCAGTTTACCAGCCTCTTCTTCAAAGATTTCTACAAACAGATTGCCAATAATCTTACGCTTTTGTTCTGGATCAGCCTCACCTTCAAGTGCCTTAAGAAAACGCTGCTCGGCATCAACACGGATGACTTTTACACCCATGTGTTCAGCAAAAGTGGCCATCACCTGATCACCTTCCTGATAACGCAGCAGTCCATTATCAACAAACACACAAGTCAGCTGTGAACCAATAGCACGGTGCAAAAGGGCCGCCACAACCGAGGAATCCACCCCACCAGACAGACCCAGGATGACCTCATCTTCACCCACCTGTTGCTGAACACGGCGAATGTTGTCATCAATAATATTATCTGCCGTCCACAGATTGGCACAGCCACAGATGGTATGGACAAAGCGTTCAATAATACGCTGGCCTTGTTGGGTATGCGTCACCTCGGGATGAAATTGCAGGCCATAATAATGGCGCTCGACATCGGCAATCCCTGCAATAGGGGCATTTTCGGTCGAGGCCATCAGAGTAAAACCGGGCGGCAAGGTCTCAACCCGATCACCATGACTCATCCAGACATCCAACAGGCCATAACCTTCAGGACTGGTATGATCCTCAATATTTTTGAGCAAAGCGGTATGCCCATGGGCACGTACCTTGGCATAACCATATTCATGGTGATCGGCATTTTCTACCTTGCCGCCCAACTGGGCAGCCATGGTCTGCATCCCGTAACAGATACCCAGCACGGGGATACCTAATTCAAAGACAATAGCCGGTGCAATAGGGGCATCACTTGCCATGGTACTTTCCGGGCCACCAGAAAGGATAATACCCTTGGGCTTGAATTCCCGAATATCGGCCTCATCCATATCCCAGGCGTAGAGCTCACAATAGACGCCGGCCTCACGTACCCGACGGGCGATCAACTGGGAGTACTGGGAACCAAAATCCAGTATCAAGATACGATCAGCATGAATATCAGCAGACATAAATCCTCTCAAACGGTCATCATATCGGGAAATAGCGGGATTATATCACGCCCCTGCCGTGAAAATACGACACAAATGGGGAGAATCTGGTGTTACCCACCTCTCGACATGCAAGATGAATAAAGTTCTGTTTTGTTATGCACATAAAGTATAAATGTATTATTATTTATTGAGTTTTTATCGGTTCTGAGTAACAAGATTGATAACCTTTGTAAGCCATACCGTTGATAAACCACTTTATGTATTTCCTGTATTTTTAGCGCGACTATCAACGGTCTAATTTATGATACCCAAGCAAAATGCCTATATTCGAATTGCCCTGATCATAGGGGTATTCCTTGCGCTGTTTTTTATTGGCCGACTCGCCCTGTTTATCATCTACAACAACAATTTTTCAGAACTTAGCCTCAACCAGATCCTGTTCGGCTTTATCCATGGTATACGCTTCGATGCTTCCATCATCATCACCTTTATCGGTATCCCGCTATTGTTCATGTGCCTGCCACACCGCTGGGCCGCTTCCCGTATTTGGCAAGGTCTGATCCTCTGGTTTGCCTATCTGGTATTGATAGGCTTCACGTTTCTAATGATCGGCGATTTGATCTATTTTGGTTTTGTACAGCGCCATGCCGGGCCTGAGATCACCCTGATCACGGGTGACATGGAACTGATGCTCGACATGTTGTTAAATGAACACCGAATCGCGCTCATTATTTTTGTCGTGGCCACCATAACCGGTGGCTTATTTTGGCGAAGGCTGTTTATAAAAAAAATGGCCACACCACAAAGGTCCCTGCCACGTTACGGCATGATCGTAATAATGTTTTTGGCCATCATCATCATCGGCCGTGGTGGACTACAATACAAACCCGCCCGTATTTCTGACGCCTTTATAAGCGGTTCAACGGCATCCGGCTATCTTACCCTGAATGGGCCCTTTGCTATTTTTCACTCGGCACGTGGCACCCGCCCCGTAACAAAAACATTTATGCCACAGCCTGAGGCAGTAATGCTACTGCGCCAGCAAATCACCACACCCAATGAAAAATATATCGATGATGATTACCCCCTGCTTCGAACAGCGGCTGTCCATCCCAATGCAAAAACCAATAAACCCAATGTCGTCATTTTCCTGCTAGAAAGTTGGGATGCCATTCATCTGGATTATTTCAGAAAACAACAAGGACTCAAGCCTTACTCTGTCACACCCAACTTTGATGCACTAGTAGAAAAAGGCAGACTGTATACCCACTTCTATGCCGCAGGTATGCGCAGCATGGACGGCATCGCCGGTATCCTGGCCGCCATCCCCACCCTTCCCGGCACACCCTACATCGGCACGGGTATGGCGCAAAACCGTTTGTCTTATCTGGCCGAGTTTGCCAAAGAGCAAGACTACTCCACCTTGTTCCTGCAAAGTTCAAAACGAGGTTCATTCCGTCTGGACTCCGTTGCCGCCAAGGCCGGTTTTGAAACCTACCTGGGCGCAGAAGACATCTTACCCGCACATAAAAATGTACCCGAGAAAGAAAAATGGGGCGTATGGGACTACTCCACCTTTATGATGGCAGGCAAACTTTTTGCGGAACAACAGAAACCTTTTCTGGGATTTATTTTTTCATCCAGCACCCATAACCCCTGGCGCGTACCGGCAAAACAATGGCAGAAATTTCCCGAACGCAATGAACAAAATAAATACCTGAACAGCCTCTATTATTCTGACTGGGCACTCGGCCAATTCATGGCCGAGGCTAAAAAACATCAATACTTTGATAACACGATTTTTATTATTACAGGTGACCACATCAGTGGCTTTGAGATGAAACAAAACCACCTTCCCAGTCGTTATCATATCCCATTATTAATCGTTGGCCCCGGCATCAAACCGGGTCTTGATCACCGCATTGGCAGTCAACTAGACATCACCCCGACCGTAATCGACATAGCCAACTGGAAAACAACACACAGCAGTGTAGGTCGTTCTTTATTTGACAATACAGATATAAAACGGCGTGCCGCACTCGGCATCAATGGCCACATCGTTGACATTATTCAAGACAAAAGCTGGTTATCCCACAACCTGAAACAACGGCTGGATGCACACATAGGCAATAAAAATATAACAACAGATAAACTGGAAAAACAACTACTCGCCACCCATCAAGTCGTCATGAAGGGGATTCTGGAAAATAAAATTTATCGTAAAATACCACAAAAGACCGCAAGCATTTCACCAAAATAGATCCCGGTGACATCACCACTGTCCGATTAAAAAATGATATTCCCTCGTTCCCATGCTCCAGAGATTATGAAAGTATTGTTACCATATTTTTTTGCCCTACATGTATGCTTATTTCGAGCCTCTTGCTTTTAGATGATGCCTTTTATTGTTTTATGCGTACTCATGGGCATTATTTCGAGTAAATAGGAGCCTATCAAGCTATTGCTGCCTCTACAGCCATTCTTGTCTTCAAAGCACAATACGCCCTGAAGGCTTCAAGCCCGATGATTCGGATAACGCGCATCAAGTTGTAGCCCAACACCATGATGCTCATCTCACCTCGCACCTTGCTAAATCCACGTACCAGGAAGTGATCCCATCCAAACCAGCGTTTCAGGGTACCAAAAGGATGCTCAGCCAATCCAGAACGACAACACATCATTTCCTTGCCTTTGTGTTCCATTGTAAGCGTCAATTTACCCCCACCTTATCCAATTGAATTATCTTAAAGTAGCGTAAGCATTTTTCAAGAAGGAGAAATGTGATGAAAAGACGAACAGAAGTACAGTGGCAGACATTGTTTATTGAGCAAGCGGACAGTGGTTTAACAGTCGAGGCGTTTTGTAAAG
>JAFLJQ010000112.1 GCA_022712915.1 Gammaproteobacteria bacterium
TCGCCGTGTTGATCTAGCTTTTTTAGGCGCTCTTCTGTATCAAAAAAACTGGGCTGTAACATTATATCGGATCTCCTTGGCGTTCTTGATCTGATCGCGGGAAATACAGAAAGTTCCGTTAATTTTTAGAGGTTCCCTAAAGATAAAATTGCAGCACAGGTATATTTAAATATAATAGATATTTTCATGGATTTTCCTTGTTACGATTGTATTCATTGACTTCACCATCAGCATTCTCGTCCCCCGTATTCCCTGACGTAGAGGATGGACATTATTTTTCTCCTGGATGACTCTTCAAATGTAGACTTTGAAGTATCAAGTCATCATTCTCAGAACAACGAGTGAAATCAGTCGATTGGCGGGTTGGGCAAAAAATCTCTGTGAGAGATGATGCCGTGTTCTATGTATTAAATTTTATTTAATTGATTTTTAGCATATTATTAAGACCTTTTTCAGGTAGTATGATCTCCTTGAACCTGGAAACCCCGTGTCGTTTCTACTATCAGACCGCTACGCGACCCGGCAATAATAATGGATGAACCTTACGTTCGAAAGTACAGAACATGCCACGCAGTCATCTTGTCAATATGTTGTTTCATGTCAGCGGTATGCTGCTGATATTCACGCGGGTGTTTTTACATCCAGAGACGGCTATAGCCGATGCACAGACCCAGGATGAGACGGAATTAAGGCCGGATAATGTCATATTGCAATCCGCGGGTTACCTTGGCTTTATTGCCGCAGGCGTGGGTAAAGACTTCGGGCGCCACAGGATCAATATGCTGATCGGCTATGTCCCTGAGGATGTCGGTGGTGTCGAAGTTTGGCAATACAATTTCAAGTACGGCTGGCATCCGTCAGAGGATATTCACTTAGGCGTCCTGGACAAAAATATCCGGCTCAACCCATTCTATATCGGTGCGAGTGCGATCTACGGCTATCATGATGATTTGTTTGTGAATGAACCCGGACAGTATCCAGACGATTATTATCCTCCCACCGCCCTGCGTTTCACCTTGAACATCGGGGCCTCTCTGCAACATGGGCAGCACATGTTTTTTCTCGAGTATACTGCCCTGGATACCGGCCTTGTCGCCTATATAAAGAATCCGGAATTTTTTATGGACAACTACGATTACCTTGGCCTGGAAGGCATCGGCTCGCTGGCAATTGGCGTTAAGTTTAATTTTGAATGAATGAAGGTGAAGCCGTGAAAAGATCTATGCTTCCTATTATTTTCCTGCTCATGGTTTCTTGCCAATATAGCCCCTGGGAGACGAATATCGACTGCGGGGATCATTACCTGGACAATCTTGAACGTTTGGCGCAGCTCGAAGCGAATACAGCGGGGCAACTTGCTTTCAGCGTGGCCTTATTGTCAGATTTTCACAATGATCTGTCAGACATCAAGACCGCAGTCGAACGTATCAATCAGCAGAGTGATGTCGCTTTTGCCCTTGTGCTGGGAGATATGACAGACCAGGGACTCGCAGCAGAATTCGAGTGGATGTGCAAGGCTATGGCTGAACTGAAGGTTCCCCGCTTTTATGTTATCGGTAACCATGACAGCATCTCGTTTGGCAAGGAAATATTCCAGGAGTATTTTGCACCGTTCGATTACGCCTTTTCATTTAAGGGGGTCAAGTTCATCCTGTATAATGATAATGCCTATGAGTTCCCAGGGGCACCCGATTATGTTTTTCTAGCGAATGAGGCCGTCGTACAACCCAGTGAAACACGACGCTTGACGATTGGGGCGTCGCATGTGCCACCTCTACTTGATATGCATACGGAAGAGGAGGCCGCTACACTCAGACAGTTTTTGTTTGATCATAATTTCAACCTGACCTTACATGGGCATCATCACAAGTTTGTCTATTGGCTTGATGAATTTGGCAGTCCTCACCACATGACGGCCAGGGTTGAGAACGGTAAGTACAGCATGTTGTTTATTGCTGAAGATGATCAGTTTAGCATACAAAACTGTGCTGCAACGTGCCCAGAGGCGATGCTAGAATAGCAAGTAACTTATCGTACTTCCGCATAGCCCTATTCCTTTATTTAGAATTATGCAGAGGAAATAACGCAGAGTGAAAAAAACAAATAAAGGTGCTATGTTTTCTGCACCTTTGTTTTGCAACTTCATGTTTTATGCATGACGTACTAACTTGATGTTATAGCATCCGTCACAAATAATGTTTCTGGTTATTAGAAATGAACCAACATATTTATAAAGGGGCCGGTGAAATTCAGTTCACCTGCAACAGTCGTAATCTTATCTAATGTCATTGTCGAAGTACGATAACCGGCTTCAATACCTATCCGATAAATTGTTTCATAGCTAATTTTGGTGTTGGTCTGGCTAATTTCAATATCACCGGTAAAGGTCTGTGTTTTGTCAATACTGAAGCTTATCCCGGTTCCAGGAATCATGGTAGCGGCCATAGCATAGGCGATGGGTAAGGTCTCCTCTATTCTCAGGGTATTGATTAAACTGCCTGACGTGACCGATATTTCCGCATCGATTTTTTTTACACCCAGCCCTAGGTCAAAACTGATAATATTGTCGAGAAATTCATAATAGAGCAGGACATCTTGTTCATCCCAGAGTAGCTCTGTAGTGATGGTGGCTCCATTGGCGTAGGTCGTTCCGGCAAAACTAAACTCGCTACTGGCCGTGACAGTTTTGTTGCCCTTGGTTCCCAAGGTATAACGACTGGCCCTGATATTAGGAATAAATGGGAACGGGTGTTCGACGGCGATATAAAAAAAACCGGAAAACTCATCTTTAAAACCAAATTCTTTTTCCATATCAGCATTGGATCCAAGATGATTGATTTCACCCTCAGCGGTGTGATACCAACTACCTACACCTACATAAGCACCTATGAAGTCAGCTCGGCTTGACTGCATGCAGCAGAGTAGTAGTAAATAAGTGAGACACTGGATTTTGTAAGCTCGTGCTATGACGCTTGTCATATTATGTTCTACCCTGCTAATAAATGGTAATGTTCATAGGTATTAGCGTCTGGGTATGAAACAACTTGAAATCTCTCATAAGAAAAATAGAAGATAGAGGTGGTTTTTTTGAGACTTAACCGACTTAACCAGACACCCACCCCAACAAATACTTAACAATCAATCGATAACAACTAGTTAGAGAATTTTCTTAAGGTGGGTGTCGTATTATTTGAGGTGTCGTATTATTTGAGCCTGTCACAAACTCAAAATTTAGCAGGACATCCACCCCAAGAAAATAGACTAACTCATTGTTATTTATAACCTATATTCTATTTTTTACTGTAAGTATCCATGCAAAAGCGTTTGTGATTTACAATAAATCACAATAATACGTTATGACGTATTTTCAGCTAAACTCGGAATTAGGCGACATGACATATAATAGGGTAAATTACGACATGTCGTCGATATAACTGTTAGCTCTGTATAATGAGAAAGAATGTGCAGTCAGAAAAAAGACTAGGAATTAACTACATCATCCTTATTGGATTTCTTGTTATACAAATTTCCATGTTTGGATGTAGCACTACAAATGCATCTGATTTGAAACGACAGCAACGCATAGAAGAAAGCCCACAATGGAATGGTGAAGCATTCCGAAATCCAGAACGGGTTCCAGCTACTGAATGGGGGAAAAGTCTGACGACCTTCTGGGATTATTTTTTCAATAAACCAGAAGATTATACACCTAACCTCTCGCTACCTGCAGAACCATTTGATCTTTCCAAGTGGGATGAACAGCGAGACTTACAATTCGCCTGGATGGGGCACACAACCTTCCTTATTAAGATTGATGATAAAGTGATCCTGACCGATCCCATGTTCTCGCAACAAGCAGGCAGCTATGGGCCGTTTAGTCCTATACGATATTCTAAAACGCTTGCTTCAACGAATAGCCTACCGGTGATCGATGTGGTATTGATTACCCATAATCATTCCGACCATCTGGATGAGGATTCAATTAAGGCACTTATTTCCAAGACCAGGCACTTCATCACACCCCTGGCGGTAGGGAAATTATTAAAAGAGTGGGGTGTATCGCATAAAAAGATAACCGAACTTGATTGGTGGCAGACAAAATCCATTGATGGTTTAACGATTAGCGCCGCTCCGGCCAAACATACTTCCGAGCGAGGAATTTTTGACAAAAATAAGACGCTTTGGGCCTCCTATGGGATTCGAGGAAAGAAACAGAATCTATACCTTAGCGGTGACTCTGGTTGGTTTAAGGGTCTCTACGATATTGGCAAACGACTAGGACCTTTCGATGTGACTTTTTTTGAGATTGGAGCCTACGGTGATATAAGAGGCTGGAAGGAGGTCCATTACACCCCCAAACAGGCGGTCAAAGCACATCAGGCCGTAAGGGGTAAACTGTTGGTGCCCAGCGGCTGGGGCACCTTTGATCTTGGGATGTTCCCCTGGCACGAACCAATCGAGCAGTTTTTGATTGCAGCTAATCAAGCTGGTATCGATTATCTTACACCTAAGATTGGAGAGGTGGTCAATCCTGGGCAGGTAGGTGGCCGTGAGGCATGGTGGAAACCATTTATCAAAAATAAACAGTAAAGCTAGTAGAAATATATGATTAACCTTAACCAGACATCCACCATAAAAAAGGCAACAAAACAGTTAACCTGTTGTTTTATAATCTATTTTCATCGTAATACATGCCAATCAAAAAAACAACGTCTTGACGTTATAACGTTGTGACGCTACTCTTTAGGGTACCTCTGAAAATTCAATCAAGCAGGTGATGGCAAGGCGAAAACAAGCGAAAAAGCGCAGTTTACACGCAGTAAATGAGCATTTTGAGCTTGTTTTTAACGCAGCCAACGCTGCTTTAGTGGATTTTTAGAGGTGCCCTTTAAACAAA
>JAFLJQ010000252.1 GCA_022712915.1 Gammaproteobacteria bacterium
ATGCATTGAGCGCTTGTTCTGAAAATACGTGTTTCAATTGCCTCGCTAATTTGGTAGCTTGTTTTTTCTTCATCGGATACGCCTGATCACTCGGTTTTTTGTCGAATTGTGTGATCTGATCCGATGGGGTTCAATAAGTTCCCTTATTTTTCAATGAGTTTAAAGATCCTACGTATGTAGCTTTGTTAGTTAATTTTTTCATGATTATCTACCTTATTATGATACGTTAAATAAATTCAGATCCATCTAGAATCCAAACCTGAACGGCCACTGAGACCGGCGGAGAACAAACCAAGATGTACCTTGATACTGTTCACCGTGACTTAACTATCTAACAAGGTGGTTTCTCCCACAACCCCGGGTACAGGGGGTTTTTTATCGAGTATGGGATAGACCAAACGAGGTGTTATTTGAAAATGGCCTAAGTGGTTATTACAAAGATATCAACCGATACTCACTTAGACCGATATGAGACCGGACAGCAATTCACTTCGATTTCTAATCCCGAGTTTTTCATAAATTTTCTTAACGTGGTCCGTCACTGTATACGTGCTTACATTCAATTTCTCGGCAACCGCATCATAAGACAACCCCTTGAACAACTCCGTAGTAATCTCAGTTTGCCGCCCAGTAAGACCCAATTCATCGCAACGCAGCATGACGCGATATAATGTAGGAACATGGTATTGTGCAGTAACTGCTATCAGGCCTTTGAAACCAATTGGCCTGGAACACAAAATTCCCCCAAGGGTTATTTTTTTCCATATCAGTGACCGGCTAGCAAACAACTTGTTATCAAACCCATCACATAGATTTCGCACTAAAGCCACAATCTCTTCTGGAATCAGCAACCTGTCATTCACAGGAAAAAGCACACCTGTTTTGATTTCAGGATGCATGGCCAGAAACAAAAGTCGTCTACCCTGTGGACTTATATGCTGTGGGTAACCCTTCTCATCCAGAATGAACAGACCAATTTCATATTCACCCGGCGACACATCAAAACAAGTCCCTTCCTGTTGGAGAGCATGTGAAATCAGGGGACTCAATTCCCTCAATTGATTTTTATCCCTTTGGGAAAACTTGCGCCCACCCAACTTACGGTGAAGAACGAGAATGCCGACAGGATCGGAGCCAATCTTAATGCCTGAAAACAAGGAGTGATGGTAACCAAGCGGTTTGAGAATCTTGTGATAATAATCCGAATGATAGAATTTTCGATAGGCCAGTTGCTCGGTGGTAACAATCAAGCTATCCCCCCGCAACCACTTGCTCAGGCTATATCTAGCCTCCTGATCCCGATTATCTAGATAGTCATTGATGTAACTGTTTATGAACAATGGGCTATCGGGTGATTCATCAAAAACATTTAAAAACTTATAGTTTTTATCAACCCAGAGAAAGGTAGCGGCATAGGCTGGCACAACCTTTCTGATTTCAGGCAACAAAATAGGGGCCAACGTACGCCCAAAGATCCCCAGGTTGCAAAGGCTATTGATTCTACGAGAGATCTTCATATTCATATTTAAGGCATCCTTATCCGATCTATAGTAAAACTTCCTTTTATTACAACCCACATGGCAATTGTAATCAACAAAAGATAAACCCAGAATATAGGTATCGTTAATATTGATCAGGGTCACTTCACCCACAACCCCGGGTATGGGGGGTTTTTTGCCTGAAACCAGACTGACCAAACAAAGTGAAATTTAAAAATGGACTAGGTAGTTTTCCTACCATCTCAATCAAACCTCATAAGAAATATAGTAAAATCACAATAACCAAACACGACTGCAAACACCAACTACGCTTCATATTTTTAACTACACCTTGCTATAGCACGAAATAATTCCCCGACTTACTCAGCCGCCAGATTATCTTCCAGAAACTGTTGATAATTCTCTGCACTGACTATCTGCGTACCATCACAATTAAACTGCATGCGCACGATACTCTGAACAATCGAGATCGTCACATTTCGAATATAATAAGTGGGCATCTCGCACAAGGTTTTCAAAGTTGAAATAACATGAACTATTTCGGCCTATTCCATGGGCTCCCAGGCGGCACTACGCCGCGCCATGATATTGTTCCAGTAACCGGGTAATTTCTGATAAATCGGGTTCGCACGGAGATTACTATATACGTCACACATCAATTGAATCTTGTCTTCATAGGGCACTTCTGGGAACTGCCGTTTGATATAACTGTGATCAATCATCTTCTCGACCGAGTGAACCTCCTCACGCAGGGGATCAAAAATAGAAAGTGTGCGGATTTCACCGTTGTTAAAACCGACAAACAATTTATAGGTGCTGCGATTGAGCATCAACTCTTGCAGATTGGGGATGAGTATATCGATACACTCATCCACCTCACTCTTGTAGCGTTTGCGATCAATAGGTGGTCTCACGTAATGAAGGATCACCACGAATGCCGATCAGCAGACTGCTGGAATTCATGCCTGAGGCACTAACGATACTCTCTTTGAGTATCAACTCTTCAAAATCTTGTTCACTGTCATCCATCATTCTCTTGTTATCCACTATTCCGACCCGTTGATTGTATGATTTCTGTATGGCACTTCTTCGGCCATGCAGCACAAAACTTAAGGACGGTGGCGACCTGTCTTTTTTGTTGCCTTTTTTCGTGATTTTATGGGCTGTTTTTTTGGCAAGCTGGCAGGCTTGTCTGGCAGTCCGGTGTGCTGAGTTCGGAATGTCTTGCCTTTATGGTTGCCCGGCCCTTCTTTCTGATAGCCCGTCCCCTTTGGTTGCCATGTGGGCACCAGATGCCTTTTACCATTACCGATCAGGTCTTCCCTTCCCAGTCGTTTTAAAGCCTCACGTAACAGGGGCCAGTTTTCCGCATCGTGGTAACGCAAGAAAGCCTTGTGCAAACGACGCGCTATCAGACCGCGAGGCACAAACATGGTCTCGCTATCCGAACCAATCCTGTGCAAGGGATTTTTACCCGAGTAATACATAGCCGAGGCACTGGCCATGGGCGACGGTATAAAGGTCTGTACCTGATCGGTTTTAAAACCATTTTGCTTAAGCCAAATCGCCAGGTTCATCATGTCTTCATCGGTCGTGCCAGGATGGGCGGCGATAAAATAGGGGATCAGGTATTGTTCCTTGCCCGCCTCTTTTGAATAGCGCTCAAACAGTTGCTTAAATCGATCATACGTGCCCATACCGGGCTTCATCATTTTTGATAACGGCCCTTGCTCGGTATGCTCTGGCGCAATTTTCAAATACCCACCGACATGATGAGTCACCAATTCTTTAATGTATTCCGGTGACTCCACGGCCAGGTCATAACGCAGGCCCGAGGCAATAAAGACCCGTTTAATACCCGGCAGATTACGCACTCGCCGATAGAGTTTGATCAAGGGATCATGGTTTGTATTCATGTTTTTGCAAATCGTCGGATAGACGCAAGACAGGCGACGACAACTTTCTTCGATGGCTTTGTCCTTACAGGCCAGTCGATACATATTTGCCGTAGGGCCACCAATGTCAGAGATATGCCCGGTGAAACCCGGCACCGTATCGCGTATATTTTCGATCTCTCGGACAATCGAATCTTCCGAGCGACTCTGGATGATGCGCCCTTCATGTTCGGTAATCGAACAAAACGTGCAGCCTCCAAAACAGCCGCGCATGATGTTGATCGAAAAACGGATCATCTCATAGGCCGGGATATTGGCTTTGCCGTAGGCCTCGTGGGGACGCCGTTGGTAAGGCAACTCGAACACCCCATCTAGTTCTTTAGTCGTCAATGCGATAGGGGGCGGATTGATCCACACCTCGCGTTTATTATGTCGTTGCATCAGGGGCAGGGCATTGCCCGGATTGGTCTCCAAATGCAGGATGCGTGAAGCATGGGCATACAGCACCGGATCATTTTTAACGTCTTCATAGGAGGGCAAGCGGATATAGCTACGTGAGCGATCACCGCGCGGAATCTCTTTCTGAAAACGAACAATCATCGGCCCCTCAGCAATCGGAGGATCGCAAGTCTCTGAGGATGACATCGCATAGGGATCGCTATGGGGTGTGATTTCCCCCGGGGTATCGACATGGGTCGAATCGACTTCATACCAGTCCGAAGGTAAGTGCTTGCACACATAGGCCGTACCGCGAATATTCGTCAGTTCCCCCACAGCTTCGCCCTTCGCCAGGCGATGGGCAATCTCAACGATCTGTCGCTCGGCATTGCCGTACACTAATATATCGGCCTTGCTGTCCAGCAGGCACGAACGCCGCACCTTGTCTGACCAGTAATCAAAATGGGCGATGCGCCGCAGGCTGGCTTCAATGCCACCGACAATAATGGGCACCCCTTTATAGGCCTCGCGACTACGCTGCGCATAGACATTCACCGAGTGATCCGGCCGACGTCCCCCTTCACCATTGGGGGTATAGGCATCATTGGAACGGATTTTTCGATCTGCTGTGTAACGGTTGATCATGGAATCCATGTTGCCCGCCGTTACCCCGAAGAATAAATTCGGTTTACCCAGCCGCTGAAAATCCTCAGCCGATTTCCAATCCGGTTGCGCAATAATGCCTACCCGAAAGCCCTGCGCCTCCAACACCCGACCGATGACGGCCATGCCAAAACTGGGGTGGTCTACATAGGCATCCCCGGTGACCAGAATAATGTCGCAACTGTCCCAACCGAGCGTGTCCATCTCATCGCGTGACATAGGCAAAAATGACGCCAGACCAAACTTGTGGGCCCAGTGCTTACGATAGGAAAAAATGTCGGGGACTGTTTGCATAGGAAACCGGTAAACCGCGTGAATTCGAGGGACATGAATGTGGCTAATTCTTGGCCAATTATAACACCAACCCGATGCCACACGAGCAGAATTAGGAGGATCACAACAAATAACAACCCAGGCTTATCTCTAGTTTTTTTACCACGAAGTCTCGAAGACACCGGTAAAAAGAATTTATGTTTACGCTTCATGTCATGTACACGGGCATACGAACGCCGCTAGGACAGGGGTGCCCAAGCGCAGTATTCGAGACTTCGTGGTGGTTAATTTAAGCTTTCATAGTCAGGAAAATGTTTGCTCAGGAAGGCCTCGACACCGCCGGTATAAAGCCGGCCACTGAAAATAAACCCGCCATTGTGACCGCCACGAATGCGTAAAAAGGTTTTGGGTTCATGGGCGCGTTCATATACCGCTTGTCCCTGGGCAAAGGGAATGATCTCATCATCTTCACTGTGAACGACCAATAACGGTGACGGTATGGCTTGAACATGAGCAACATTATTTAACTGAAAACGTGTTAACAGGCGCAGGGGGAAAAGCGGGTACAGCTTCGCGCCCATACCCGGCACCGAGGTGAAGGCCGATTCAAGGATAACGCCGCCGGCTTTGACCTTCGTAGCCAGTTGCGAGGTAATGGCCGCGCCAAGGGAACGGCCAAACAGCACAATATTTTCTGCCTCAATACCCTTTTTGTCTGTCAACACCTGCCACATGGTATACGCATCCTGGTAAAAGCCCGCTTCCGATATCTTACCGGTACTTTGACCATAACCACGATAATCAAAGATCAACACATTGAGGCCGAGAGAATTAAACAGGGCAATGGATTCCAGTCGGTGAGAGATATTGCCCGCATTACCGTGACAAAATAACAAGGTTATTTTTGCATTCGCTGCGGGGATATACCAACCGTGAAGACTTACACCATCTTCGGTCTCAACACGAACATCCTCATAGTCCAGGTTAACGGCCTTCGGCGTAGCCTCTAGCTGACGACCCGGCATCTCCGGAAAAAAGATCAGCCGTGATTGCATGACATAGAGCAGCAGACATATTGCTAGATAGGCTATGAGCCCAAACAACAGCAAACCCCAGATAAACTTCATAAGATCTCCTCACTAACAATTCCGGTATCAAGCTATTTTAAATAGCTAAATTTTTGATTTAACTCGATTTAACTATCAAGTCATCCCAGCCAATGGACAAAACTAATGGATGGAAAGAAAACACGAGACAAAGGCAACACTATACCGCTTCAACCCTTGGCGGATCGGGCTTGGTTTTGTATTATTTTTCACCGCAAGCGGGCCGCTATGGGCACCTGTTAGTCCTGGCTGGTGTAAAAACAATACGTCACCACCACCACGGCCAATCTGGCCTTCGGTTCCTTTGCGTCGATCGATCTCAGACTGATCAATGTTGACACACTCAGCAACCGCCGTTTTAGTGGCAACATCGTCCTCATGGGCGGTACTATCTCAGCAGACGCCTTCATCTCGCGGGCAGTGCAAATTATGCCTATTCCATTGTCCTGCTGCCTAGCAGGACTCTTCCCCGCAGGAACGGAGGCCCATGCCAAATCTCGCCCGCAACACAGCCCGTGTCGCAGCGCGGGTACTGGCGCCCACTTTCCTGAGCATCACCTACGCTAGCGCTAGGCATACCCGTCTGGCCCAAGTGACTATCTCACAACCAGACAACCAGGTCTTCCAACTCCATATTGATTCAAACCGTTATCACACTACCAAACCAGCAACACCACCCACAAATACCCCCTTCAAACCACCACCCGCCTGAAATCGACAAAAGCCTTCCCAAAACAATCATCAGCACACACAATTACAACTTTGCATTACGCACAGAGCTTTATTATCAGAACAAACCAAAATCAGAACTCAATTCAATCGTACTGAATTTTTCTGGCCGATATTTTCATCCCTATCAATTTAATTTTGGCATAACCAAATTTTCGAATGAGGAATACCAATACCTTCTAGGTCTAAACAAACAGTTCGGAAATTACTCTCTTTTAACCACAACAACTTATAAGACCACGGGTGAACGTGCTATTAACCTCGCCTTTGCTATCAACCTCGGTCGTGACCCCAGACTCAATCACTGGCACACACAAGCAGCGCCTCAATCCTTATTTTCTTCGATGAAAGCCAGAATGGCGTCCAGGATAATGGCGAACAAGGTTTACCCAATATCGGTTTCCGTTTCAATGACTCACTCAAATCAAAACGGACAGACAAAGATGGCGCCATCCTGTTTACCGATTACCAATACACGAGGCGATGGATCTGGGTATCGACATTATGACACTGGAAGATCCTCTTATGATGCCACTCAAACCGGGTGTCCGCATTACGGCACGCCCCGGACATATTGTGCAAATTAATTTTTCAATCCTCTTAACAGGTGAGATTGATGGTATTGTCTACCTGAACAAAAATGGCAAAAACATTCCGGTGGGTGATATTGAAATAGAACGACTTAACAACAAAGACAAAGTAATACAAAAGATAAAAACAGCCTATGATGGCTTTTATGTATTAAGCAAAATACCCGCTGGAAAGTACCTGATACGTATCTCACCTGAACAGGCTCTAAAACACGGACTATATGAAGTTGTCCCGAGAGAAATCACCATTAAATCAGACAACCCCTTCATTACAGGCATTAACTTTATTTTATTTCTAGACAAGAAAAAATAATCCGCCCCAAGCCCTATTAACCATAAACAATCAAGAAGCCATTTCAGCACCGGGGGTCTGTTGAAGACAAAGCACTCTAAATTCATCCACTGACATGGGTTTATAATAATAATAACCTTGAATTTTATCACACTTCAAACTCAGAAGAACCTCCAACTGTTCTTTGGTTTCTACCCCTTCCGCAGTCACTTTAAGTCCAAGAGCATGAGCCATGGTAATAATAGCCGAGGTAATGGAAAAAGTATCCGCCTGACTATCTATATCATCAACAAATATCTTATCCACTTTTAATGTATCAACAGGTAGTTTTTTCAACAGGCTAAGGGATGAATAACCGGTACCAAAATCATCCACCGCTAAATTAAACCCCGCCCTACCCAGCATTTTCAGGATTTCAACTGTACGTTCAACATCATTCATCAAAATAGTTTCAGTGATCTCCAGCGTTATACTGGCAGGGGCAACACCCGTCTCCTGAGCAACATTTAAAAACCGGTTAACTATGTTTTCATCAACAAGTTGCCGAGCCGACAAATTAACCGAAAGACCCGGCATCAACTTCTCTGGTATGCAGTCCTTATATGAATCAAGTATTTCACAGGCTTGCCTTAACACCCACTCACCAATTTGTAGAATTATCCCGGTCATTTCAGCAACAGGAATAAATATCACAGGAGATATATTCTCACCCTTCTTGTGTTTCCAGCGCAGTAAAACCTCCCCACCAATAACCACACCCGTTCTGGCATCGACAATCGGTTGAATCACAGGATAAAATTCATTATTTCTGATAGCTGTGCGCAAACCATTGGCGACCTCTAAATGACGTTTTGAGCTTTCACCAATAGCATCACTAAAAAATATCCAGCCATCCTTGCCTCGAGATTTTGCATCATACATGGCCGCATCGGCATTTTTTAGCAAGATTTCTGCCGTATTGATCACCCCAAAACCCAAAGCAACACCAACACTTACCGTTGAATAAAACTCACAATCTTCTATATAAATCGGTTTTTTGAGCCTGGCAATTATACGTTCCGCAATTGAAGTAACCTCATCAACATCATTTATCTGATCACACATCACAACAAATTCATCACCACCAAACCGACCTACCGTATCGCCAGGCCTGACCAAACTGATTAATTCTTCAGCAATCGCCGATAACAATTTATCGCCTACTTCATGTCCATAGGTATCATTCACCAGTTTAAATTCATCCACATCAATAAACATCAGCGCCACGGCCTTGCCTGTGCGTGTCGATCGATTAAGAGCATTGTCAAGCCGATCATGGATCATCATTCGATTGGGTAGGCGCGTTAGTGGATCGTGCGTTGCATTCCAAACCAGTTTTTCTTCTGAATGTTTACGTGCAGTAATATCCCTCAAAGTGGCCACCATAATCCAACCATTCTCTGTCTTGCTTTTACTAATCGAAGCTTCGGCTGGAAAAAAACTTCCATCCTTTCTGTAACAAACAATTTCAGGCCGTGCCCCCATAGGACGTTGCAATTGAGGCTCCGCTATAAAGCGAGTAATTTGCAATATATGCTCTTTGCGCAAATGTGGCGGCAATAACATATTCAAAGGCATGCCCGTCAATTCATCTATCGTAAAACCAAACAGGTCACATGCATTCATGTTGACCTGAATAATAATACCCGACTCATCTATAGCAATAATGCCTACATCCACCACACCCAGAATACGTTCGGATTGGTTTATATCGGAAAAATTATGTATTGCCTGATCATCTGATTTGTGTGTTTCAATTGTTTGCCCAACAAACAGATCACCTTGCTTATCCCCGCTAATCACAATATATGAGCATTCATTTCTATTAATGATGGGTGATATCAGCAATCGTTCCTTCCTTACATCAGAAATTTTTGATAGCACCTCTATAAACTGATCACGACCGGATTTAACAATACTATCCAGCTGTTCATGATAATCGCTCAATAACATAAGCAGGGATCGGCTGACACTCGAGTCGAGCTTGATTTTTAAAAAACGGTTAAATAAAGGGTTAGACAGTTCATCTTCATCAGGCAAGGGGTATGGCATAATGGCCAGCGCTTCCCAGTTGGCATCATCAAACTCACTCATATCTAATGGCGGTAGTTCTGCATCTGTATGTTGATAACGTTCAGGAATAACAGGCGCGATCTGACCAAAGCTTTCAATAATGGTAAAACGACCATCCCGTTCACAGCGAGATAAATGAGTATTAACAGAAGCATGATGTGTTGCAGCATCCATCCTGACTTCACCTTGAGGACTCGTTAAAACCATCATTTCCAACGCATCGACCAACTTCTCAGGATCAAGTGAACCAGCGTTATTCGCGGCCTTTGCAAAGGCATGCACACAAACATACGTCCCTTCACCAAAATTGGTCATTACCCCGTTACCATTAGGCCAGATACCGGTCACATCCGGGAGCTCAGCCAATCGCTGCAAATAATGTCGATTGGCCTCACCCTGTATGCTCATGAAATAGGTATTACTGGAATAAAACCCCTCTCGTACTTCAGGCGACAGGCTTGCAACCATGGCTTCATCATAGTGTCCCATAACAACCGCCATATGCTTTTTCAGGCCAGCGGCGGTAAACTGAGTTAAAAGGTTGATCTGATCCGAACCTGCCGCATAGGGCACAAACACATCAGCACCGGATTTGGCTACCCGTTCCATCAATGCAGAAAAATCACTCGTCCCGATGTCGAAATATTCGTCCCCCAAAATTTCACCACCATGCGCCATCAAACAACGTTTAGCCGCATCAATTGAACCGCGAGGCCATTCATAATTATTCCCGGCAAAAAACATTTTTGGCCCAAAATGATGAGCCATATACGGAATCATTTTATCTATTTGTTGGTTAGGCAAGGCCGCAAAATTAAAAAAGTAACGATTAAAAATACTGCCTTCGTAAAATGAAAAATTCAGGTAGGGAATTTTTTTCGGTAGGGAAACATGATCTGCCACAGCAATACGTGAATTTGACAGCAGGTTGCCAATAATCGCCACACAACCATGTTCATTAATCAATCTTTCCGCTGCGGGGACAGCCATTTCAGGCATGCTGCCATCATCTTCAATATACAGCTCCAACGGACGACCCAGTACCCCGCCCTGCTCATTGATCTCCATACAGGCCACTTTGGCTGCCCAACATATTTCAGGGCCATACAATTCAACAAGCCCCGTCATGGGAGGCATCAAGCCAAGTCGAATTGGATCCTCATCTGTTTGTGGTGAGTCAGTCATTACCACCCTTGTTCAGTGCCATAATCCACATGAAAAATATCGGTCTTTTTTTCACAGGCATAACACGCAGAATGAAAACATTTGTAAATTCAGTTTAAGGGCGCTTCTATGGGTAGTGATTTTTTCGTGAGAGCAAGGAAGCGCTGCGAACACGGCGCTGACGCCGCTATCGCGGGACTTGTGCCCCTTAGGTGAAAAGTACATTTATGGAAGTGCCCTTAACTGTTAACAAATGTCTACGGGATGGGGGCGGTTAAATAAATATCTCACTCAATAGCGACCCTTTAGTAACCCATTCCAAAAATAATCAGAATCAGGGGCAGAGTCAGCCACAAGACTCCCTTCACCAGGAAAAATAGCAGACCTAACCAACCCAACCGCTTGAGCCATACCACGTATTCAGGCTTTAAATGTGAATTTTCGGTATACATATTAACCTCCAGAAATAGTCAGGTATAAGCTGTATATCGGCGAGTTAATAAGGGGTATTAAGTTAAATGTGAGCTAATTCACACTATTTGACATATTTATAATACGTCTATAGTCCAGATAAATGCTCCCCTGCGAGCATCATCAGGCCGCCATCAAATACGAAAAATAGCCGTACCAGACCAGTAATAACAATCCGGCGATCCCCAAATCAGTCCACAGAGCACGCTGTAAACGTGCCTCTTCACTACTCTGCTTGTCCATCATCAACACACGGCTCATCAAGGCATCCAACAGTAAAAGCATAAAAATAATAGGGGTCAAAGCAGGAAACAGCAGCGTCGGAAATACTGCCCAGCCCTCATAAATGGCTTCGGTGCCTGATACAGGCCTGAAAACCATCATAATTATCGCAGCCGAACTCAGCATAAGCCGTAATGGGCCAAGGCCGACAAAATATTGCAAAAGAGTATTCATTATTGGCTCCTGAAACTAATCAAGTTTAGGCTGAAAATTTACCGCCACCGAATTTTGCAACGGCTGCTCATTAAAAACTAAAGGGCGCTTCTATAAATAATGATTTTTTCGTGAGAGCAAGGAGGCTCCGCTCGCACGACTGCATGGCAAGGATTGTTCCATACAATCTTTTTGCATTTCTTCTCTCCATGGAGGTCAGAGCAGGAGATTGGATGACACATGGAGTCAGAATCCTAGCGCCGCAGTGTATATGACATCACTGCTTTCCCGTTAACAATCTAAAAAATCATGTGTCTGCCAAGTACTTAACGGCTTGAGGGGGTTGAAATGAGCATGAAACATGAAAATTGTTGGTAAAACACATTTTGTCGCAAAGCGGCGCAAAGAAAAAATAAATTCAGTAATTTATATAAAATGAGCTTGAAGTCTTCGGATAACCTCTAATTTGCCTCTAATATAAAACAAAATAACGTTGCGATCCTTTGCGCCTTTTGCGGTTTAGATCTTTAAAATGGATTAAATACTTAACGGGACAGCAGTGACCCGATACAGGTTCTGACCGTTTTGGATTGCGTATAGGCGGACGGCTGGAATTATTCCAGTGGCACAGTGGCACCGATCCTCAACCGCATCTACAGGCCAACCTTGAAGTAGGCTTTCGCGGTCACTTTGATACCACTCAGTCACAGGATAACATTGGCTGGGATGGCAACTATGGTCTGCTCTTCAGTTACCGGGACAATGCCACCCTCGCCTGGCACTTTGGTCTTTAACATACATCCTGTCATGTCCGGTGATGAATATGCCAAACGCACGGGGCGAAAGCAGATCAGCTATACTCGCGAGGAATTTCTAACGAGAATACAGATTAACCTGAACCCGCAGTGACAATATTACCTGGAAGCAGGGTATGGCTATAACACCGATGAAAAACCCTTACAATATTACAAGCGGGCTCAAACTGGTATTCAATATCAACGAGCCACTTTTCAACAATAAAACGACCCGGCTGGTATGCCAGTCTGGATTTTTCATCTTATGAAGAACGGGACTGGGACATCAACAAAGCATTGCAGGTTGGTTTTTCCTTTAACGCAGATCACCACATCTGGCGATATGATGGGCAATCAGTCATCGGTGAATTCTTCCAACACCATGAGAGGTGCCGGTATTGGCTTTTATCTGGGTATGAGAGGGGATATCTAAAAGTAATCATTTTTTCATGAGGGCAAGAAAGCGTCGCGCTCATGAACACAGAAAGCCAGAACCAAGAACCACCGTGTATAATAAGGATTCGGGCACGGGGCGAACACAGCTATCACAGATCTCAGTGCCCCTTGCTAGACTGACTTTACTTGCCAGACACTCACCGGCAGGCTATGTTGCCTACCCATCTTATAAATAACCGACAAAACAGGAAGCACTGATGTCTGAATTGGTATTTGCCAGTCCCGAAGAAGCAGAAGAGGCCTTTTACCATGCCTTCAAAACAGCCAACCTGGAGGCCATGATGCATGTCTGGCTAAATGCAGATTATATAGAATGCATCCATCCTATGAGTCACCGCCTGATGGGCATCAACGCAATACAAGAAAGTTGGCAGGCGATTTTCAGTAACAGCACCGAAATCCAGTTTGAAACCGTCGAGTCCCGCCAGCTCAAACACAACGATCTGGCCATCCATGTCGTTAATGAAAAGCTCAAAATTAAAGGCAACCTGTATACCCAGATTCTAACCACCAACATCTATGAAAACACCGCCCATGGTTGGCATATCATTCTGCACCATGCCTCACCGGCCCCCCAACAAATCACCAGAACGCCTCCTCCAACAGTCCACTGACTCTATATCTGCACGGCATCATTCTTTTAAACCGGCTTTACCTCAGTAAAATTACCGGTTTAAAGATGACTTAATGGGTCACCTTGTGACCCTCCGCGTCACGTGACTAAAGTCAAACTCGGATTCTGGATGCTCACCACGGCAAATCCACCTCCTTAAGTTGCTGATATGATTGAGTTCACATTTGTTGCGTGACGCAAGTCACAGTTGGCATGTGAGATGCACCTCAGTATTGGAAAAAGAATGGTTAGGAGTTCTGATAAAGGCAAGCCCAACTGAAAAGTTGGGTACGCAAAGTCACCGGTCTAAGGGGTATCACTCTATGACGGCGGGGCCGCCGGAACTCAACAGGCACATGCAGTACTCCTGACCTTTTGTCCTCAAGGGCAAAACAAACGGAGTACAACTGTGAAATTTACATACGCTTGCACAACATATAACCGTTTTTTAATTCTGTCTACAGGATGCTTGGCATTTATCCTGCTCCTCATTGGATCATCCATCAGCACCCGGGTTGAAGCAGCCGTAATGGACGGTGGTTACAATATGATCTTAAATGGTCGTTCTGTGCATTTATCCGGACATCCAGAGGGTGGCAAATTGAATGAAAATAATTTCGGCTCTGGCGTGCAGTACGACTTTGGCCGTAAATATGGTAGCAAATGGGTCGCATTCACTACCAGTTCAGCATTTTATGACTCGTTCAACAATCTTTCTTACTATGTAGGTGGTGGTGAATCACGCCGTTTTTATCTAAAGAGAGGCTGGCATGCCGACATCGGTTATGTTGGCTTCCTCATGGCTCGCAAGGACGTCAATGATTACTCGCCTTTCCCTGGCGTCTTGCCCGTGGCATCGTTCGGAACTCGTCACCTTTCTGTCAATATGACATACGTTCCACCCTTCGGCGGGGGGTTTTCCGAATTATTGTTTTTCCAGCTGAAAATTTCCACTGTAGACTGGTAGCACAACAAACTTGATTTGCCGTAAGTGTGTTTACCCGCCATCACTGGCGGGTTTTTTTATGATCATGGCTCACCACTAAGTCCCCGCACATACAAAAAATTAAAGCCGTGTCCGTAAAATAGATTTTATTTCCGCATTGCTTAAAACTATCGGATTGGTTTTCATACTACTGCTGCGG
This sequence comes from Gammaproteobacteria bacterium, assembly GCA_022712915.1. Lineage (GTDB taxonomy): Bacteria > Pseudomonadota > Gammaproteobacteria > UBA6429 > Thiohalophilaceae > JAHEDB01. Next base: position 14,676 of record JAFLJQ010000252.1, read on the forward strand.
CAATGGGCCACAATATGATCAAAATCATTCTCCCCAACGCCATATCCAGCAAGCCCCGGTAATTGCATACGTTTGCTCCAGTCACGGAGTAAATCAATCAAGGCCATCCAGGCCTGCTCATGATTCACAAAAGATCGGCCACATAGAACCTCAGCAAGCCGGGCATAACGGGCCAGGCCGGGGTTATCGGGTTGCCGTTCCCGCATGGCTTGAATATTGACTGCGGTCGCCTCAGCCACCAAAGTGCCACACACCACACCATGAGGAATAGGATAAAAAGCCCCCAGTGGTGAGGCCAGACCATGCACCGATCCCAACCCACACTGGGCCAGAGTGATACCGGACAATAAAGCAGCGTAAGCCATTTTCGCCCGACTTGTGGCATCTTCAACCGGCTGCTCATACCATGCCAACAGGCTATCGCGGACATCATGCAAACCACTAATGGCTAGAGCATCGGTAAAGGGATTGGCCTTGAGTGACACATAAGACTCCATCAACTGGGTCAGGGCATCCATACCATTGGCGGCAATCAAGGCCGGCGGGCAACTGGCCAGAAGCTGTGGATCCAATACAGCATATTCAGCCACCAGCCTGTCATCACGGAAGGATTTTTTGAAACCGTCCTTGCCATGCCGACTCAGCACAGCATTTTTGGTGGCCTCACTACCAGTACCAGCAGTTGTTGGGGCAGCGATCAAGGGCACGGCCGGGCCTTCATAAGGTAATTCCGGCCCCACCCCTTCTAGATAGTCCATCACACTACGTCCAACCCGAAGTAAACCAGCAATGGCCTTACCCGCATCCAGAGCACTGCCGCCACCAATGGCGATCACCACATCAATATTTTTTCCCGCAAAAACCTCGACCTGACTATCAATCACATCGGGAGAAGGTTCACCACTAATAGGACAAAGATAGAAGGTCAAACCATGTTCAACCATGGCCTTCTGCAAACGATGCCAATATTCACTTTCAAGAAATGAATTACCGCCAGTCACTAGCAATACAGTCTTACCAAACTGACTTGCCAGTTGCGGCAACTTTTGAATAACCCCGTCACCAAACTCAATACGCGGCAAACGAGCGATAGAAAAATTAGTCGTCATATTTTAAGTGACGCCCGGAATATAATCCGCAACACATATCGACTTCATAAAACATCCGTTTCCGTTTCACTGCCGAGGGCATCATCCACAAAACCCACTTTTTTATGGCTCACATCACAGAAAGGTTTATTACGTGATTCGCCACAACGACACAGAGCAGCCTTGTTACGCACCGCCTTAGAGTGACCATCTGGCCCCATAATCGTCATCGGCCCTTTTGCTACCAGCATCCCGTTCGGACGACAACTAACCACCAAGGTCGTGTGCACCTCCGGTGATTCATCATGACGACTATCGATCTGACAACAATCCTTGAAACCCACCGTCTCATGACTGCCATCACACAGAGGCTTGATTTTCGATGCACCGCAACGACATAGCATGGCTTGCTCTTCGTGCTCCACCAACTGACCGATGGTGTCATAAATGTGAAAATCACCTTCAAGTTGCAGAGGGCCATCTTCCAACACTGTAATAATATTTTTACTACTCATTAATGCTCACCATGCACCTGTCATATTAATAAAAGATTCAACATAAACAGTACTCCTGCTCCCACCAAACTGCCAACCACCCACATTCGGGGAATGCCAAATATAGGCGGCACCGCGCTCCAGGAATTTTTCACAACGAAGCCTCAAAGACATAAAACACCCGCTTTGTACCTCTTACTAATAACACTGCTGTCCCGCTAATAATCTAAAAAACCTTGTATTTATCTGGCACATAAAGGCTTGAGGAAGTTGAAATGGGTATGAGACATGAAAAGTGCTCGTAAAACACCCTTTACCGCAAAGGTCGCAAAGAAGCGCAAAAAAAAATAAATCAGG
>JAFLJQ010000012.1 GCA_022712915.1 Gammaproteobacteria bacterium
AGAAAAAGGCCAAGAAGAAAGTAGCCAAGAAGAAGAGTAAAAAGAAAGTCGCGAAGAAAAAGGCCAAGAAGAAAGTAGCCAAGAAGAAAGGTAAAAAGAAAGTCGCGAAGAAAAAGGCCAAGAAGAAAGTAGCTCGGCGTAAAAAACGTTAATAGTCGATTATTAATATGATGTATAAGCGGGTCTTGTAAGACCCGCTTTTTATTTGTGGATAATAGGCTGTGTTTATCCAATTGTTACAATTTGAAACGTTTATTTTGCATGACTATACAAGATGGACTATCAAGTTTTAGGATGAAAGGTCTGATAATAGGGTAGGGCTTCTACTTTTTGATCCAAGAGATAAAATGCAAGTAATCGAGCAGATACAAAATGAGCAGGACATAAAGGCCGCAAAAATTCTGGTTGTCGATGATCAGCCTGTGAATGTAAAGTTGCTGGAAAAGGTTCTGGTGGCTGAGGGTTATCCCAATATTATTTCCACATCAGATTCTCGTGAAGCGGTGGCCCTTTATCGGCAACACCAGTGTGATATTGTTTTACTTGATTTGAATATGCCGCATATTGATGGCTTTGGTGTGATGCAGGAACTGCATAATCTTGATGAAGATTATCCTCCTGTGTTGGTTTTAACTGCCTTGAAAGACCGTGATTCACGGGTGCGAGCGCTGGAAAGTGGTGCCCGTGATTTTGTCAGTAAACCCTTTGACCGGGTTGAGTTGTTATCCCGCATTCGTAACATGCTAGAAGTGCGAATGCTCAATCAGGCGATTAAACGGCAAAATCAAATCCTCGAAGAGAAGGTGTATGAACGGACTCGTGAGCTGGATGAAACCCGCCTGGAAATTATTCGTCGTCTGGGACGAGCTGCGGAATATCGGGATAATGAAACCGGTCTGCATATTATCCGTATGAGTCAATACTCTCAAATCCTGGGGCTGGCCGATGGTATGACCGAATCTGAGGCGGATATGTTACTCAACGCCAGCCCTATGCACGATATTGGCAAGATCGGTATCCCTGACAGTATCCTGCTAAAACCTGGCAAGTTGACGCCGGATGAATGGAAAATTATGAAAACCCATTCGACCATTGGTGCCGAGATACTCTCTGGTCATCAATCTGAATTGATGATGGAGGCTCGTCAGATTGCCCTGATGCATCATGAAAAATGGGATGGTTCGGGTTACCCCAAAGGTCGTTCAGGAGATGAAATACCCTTGGTGGGACGGATTGTGGCCATTGCCGATGTGTTTGATGCCTTGACGACGGTTCGGCCCTACAAGAAGGCGTGGAATGTTGAGGATGCGGTTGATTATATTGCTCAAAATAGTGCCTCGCACTTTGATCCCCGTCTGGTGGAGCTTTTTTTAAAGATTTTGCCAGAGGTTCTTATTATTCGGGCCAAATACCCGGAACCTTACTTTGGCGCATAACAAAAAACGTCATCGGTGCCGATGAACAAGGCGTTCAAGCCAGAGGATGAACTGACCTGATAGATCTTCGCGGAAACGGGTTAACCAGGGACGTTGTTGCCACTCTTGCCATGTGATTTCTTTGCTTAAATCGAAGTCCTGCTTAAATAACGCGGCAACATTATCCGCAACACCGGCATCGCTAATGGCCTGGTTGGCATCCAGATTCCAGTGCTGATTCCATCTGTCCAGATTACTGGAGCCAATTGAGACCCAGTCGTCACAGAGCTGCATTTTAGCGTGTATAAAACGGGGCTGATATTCGAATATCCGGATCTTATCTTTTAACATGCGCATATAGTGACGACGCGCGGCATGGCTGATCCAGGTGTGATCACTGAAAGGGCCGGGTAATAACAACCGAACATCGACCCCACGTCGGGCAGTCTGGCGCAAGAGGCGGCGAATTTTTCGTGGAGCAACAAAATAAGGTGAGGTGATCCAGACTCTATGTTGTGAGCGGCGTAGCTGTTTGATCAGGGCCTGGTTGATTTCTTGACGAGCGAAGGGTGATGAGGTCAGTAATCGGCCTACTTGCCTATCGACATGTGGTTGATCGGATAGTGTGGGCAGTGTGATGGGCAGAGGGGAATGTTTTTGCCAGGTTTGCACGAATAATTGAGTCCAGTCTTGAATAATGCTGCCCTGTATTTCTAGCATGACATCATGCCAGGCCATGGGACCGGTTACCTGCTGACTGAATTCATCTGCCAGACCTGCGCCACCCACAAAGACAAACTGCCCATCAATGATCAGGGATTTACGATGATTACGGAATAGACTATGAAAAAATCGTTTGAAGTGAACAGGGTTAAAAAAACAGCTCAGAATACCTGCCGCCTCAAGTCTTCGCCGATCCGTTTGCAGTAAACCATTGGCACCATAGTCATCCAGTAGTAAATATATGGCGACCCCCCGTTGTGCTGCTTTACTAAGTTGTTGAATAAAACGGTTGGTCAATCTGCCTGATTTGACTAGATATTGCTCTAGCAGAATGTAATGTTGCGCCTGGTTAATGGCATCCAGCATCTTGTTGAAAAAGACATCACCGTCAACCAGCAGTTTAAAGTGGTTGTTGTCACGAACCGGGAATCGATATTTTTTGAATCTGGTGATGTGCATGTTCCATTACCATCGCGTATGTCATGCTACTGCATTGTTTTAGTTTGATTTTTGGGCGATTAATTTGCCGTCTTTAACTTGTAGAGTTAGTTCACCCTTCAACAGGGCCAGTATCGCATTGCCGGCTAACTCCGCGCGCCAGCCGTGTAATAAGAGCTTGTCCCTGTCGCCCATGATGATTTTTTCGATCTCTTTACGGGTGGCCAGAGCGGCGAGACTAATTTTGTTCTCGGTGGCGCGTAATCGTAACAAGGCCATGACGGCATCACATAGCGCATCCTGTTCCGTCGTAGTGCGGGTGGTTTTTACCGTTGGCCACTCATCCTGGGGGAGTTTAGCGGCATTGGCCAGAATCTCCAGCAGGGTGCTTTGGTGTTGTTCGATGAGCCGGGGCGGGATGCCGCGAACATTGTTGAGTTCTGCCGGTGAGCTGGGACACAGTTTGGCCAGGGCCATCAATAGGTCATCACTCATGATCCATTTACGTGGCCGGTTATGTTTTTTGGCCTGTTGTTCGCGCCAGATGGCGAGTTGCTGCACGATGGCCAGTTTGTTGCCCCGTAAGTGCTGATGACCGCTCACGCGTTGCCAGAGGGTGTTTTCCTGCACTTCATACAAGGCGGGTTGACATAGGGTATTGAAATCATCATCTAACCATTCAAGGCGATTCAGTTCGATGAGTTTGGTGCGAATGATGGGGTAGGCCTGAATCAAGAATCGCACATCATCTGCGGCATATTGGAGTTGTGCTGTTTGTAATGGCCGTTGCTGCCAGTCTGTTCGGGCATGGGCCTTGTCCAGCTGGATGCCAAGAAACTCCTGAATTAACGTGCTGTAGCCGATTTGATCGCCGTGCCCTAGTACGGTTGCCGCAATCTGGGTATCAAACAAGGGGCGGGGTAACTGGTTACGCATGAAATAAAATATTTCCATGTCCTGTCTGGCGGCATGCATCAACTTGAGTTTGTTGGGGTCGTAAAGAATATCCAGCAAGGGATTGATATTCTTAATTGCCAGTGGATCAATGCAGGCCACTAGTGTGTCTGTTGCGATCTGGATTAGGCATAAGTTTGAGTAATAGGTTTTTTCCCGAATGAATTCAGTATCAACAGCAAGGATATCGGCCTCAGCCAAGGATTGACAGAATGTTGCTAATGCGGCATCAGTATCAATAAAAAGATCCTGAGAGTAATTCGTGGGTATTTGCATGGGATGATTTGGCTTAAATAAAAGTTTAAATGGTTCATTTCAGTTTAAGGTGAATTGACGGTATGATGATCACTGATTGAACACCATAATTCAATCAATAACATCGTTCATAAAGGGAGCATGAGTGCAGCAACTAGTAAAGCTTTTTTGGGATATATGTTTATTGCGCAAAGGCCCGCAAGATGTCCCGCCAGCATACATACTATTCTGGTTTTTGTTGCCAGTGGGTTTGATGGTTGATTTTATTATTACCGTCAACTTTATTGATCTTCAGCAAGCCCTGCTGTTGGTGGTGGTTAATACGGCGTTATTATTTGCTGTGGTTATACTCATACTGGTCACGTTGGGTTATGCGAACAGGATAACTCAAACCCTGACGACACTGATTGGTACGGGACTGGTATTTAGTTTTATTCGTCTGCCTATAATATTTGTGATTAAGTTGGCACCGCAAAATGCCGCTATGCTTGGTTTTTTGGAGATTACTGTTCTGGTGTGGAGTTTGGTGGTGATTGCACACATCTTGCGGTATGCCTTATCAATTCAGTTATTTCTGGCTGGTGCCCTCGCCTTTGGCTATTTTGTATTGAGCTACCAGCTAGTGAGTTACCTTATCCCTCAGGCAGTATAAATGCATATACACATACTCGGTATTTGTGGCACGTTCATGGGCGGTATCGCCCTCCTGGCCCGCGCCATGGGACATGAAGTGAGTGGTTCTGATGCTAATGTTTATCCCCCCATGAGTACGCAACTGGAAGAACAGGGGATTCGTTTAATGGAGGGTTATGACGCCTCCCATCTGCAACCGGCCCCGGATTGTGTGGTGATAGGCAATGCTATGTCGCGTGGTAACCCGGCAGTAGAGTATGTGCTTGATAAGGGCTTGCCTTACACTTCAGGGCCGCAGTGGCTATCTGAACATGTGTTGCAGGGTCGCTGGGTACTGGCCGTGGCCGGCACCCATGGCAAGACGACGACCGCGAGTATTCTGGCCTGGTTACTGGAAGACAATGGGCTCAAGCCTGGTTTTTTGATTGGTGGGATTCCAAAGAATTTTGGTCTGTCAGCCCGTATGGGAGAAATTCCCTTTTTTGTGGTTGAGGCCGATGAATATGACACGGCTTTTTTTGATAAGCGTTCCAAATTTGTCCATTACCGGCCTCGTACCGCTATCCTTAATAATCTGGAATTTGATCATGCCGATATCTTTGCTGATTTGAATGCCATTAAGACCCAGTTTCATCATCTGGTGCGGACTATCCCGGCCAGTGGTCTGATTATTGCGCCTCACAAGGATGAGGCTATCAATGACGTTCTGCAACGGGGTTGCTGGAGTGAAGTTGAGTCGCTTGGTGAAAGTAAGGACGGCTGGACGACAGAGGATATTACGGAGGATGCCAGTCAGTTCCGGGTCTTGTTAAAGGGCAAGGAGCAGGGCATCGTCAACTGGTCTTTGATGGGGCAGCATAATAAGTTAAATGCCCTTGCAGCAATAGCCGCAGCTCGTCATGTGGGTATTACGCCGGCCCATTCCATCGATAGCCTGAGTCGTTTTGAAAGTATCAAACGGCGTATGGAGCTGCGTGGCAAGGTCAAGGGCATCACGGTGTATGATGATTTTGCCCATCATCCCACGGCTATCAAATTCACCCTGGAAGGTTTGCGTAAACAAGTGGGCAATGAGCGTATTCTTGCTGTGCTGGAACCTCGATCTAACACTATGCGCATGGGGGTGCATGCCAAAACCCTGGGTTCTTCATTGGACAAGGCTGATCGGGTCTATGTCTTTAAGCCTAATGGTGTTGACGGGCAGGTGGATCATGCTGTTAGTCATCGGCCTGACAGTGGTTGGGTCTTTGATGATACCCAGCAGTTGATTGAGACGCTTGTGATGCAAAGTCAAAGTGGCGATCATATTTTGGTTATGAGTAATGGTGGCTTTGAAAATATTCATGAGCGATTATTGAAAGCTCTCACTGATAAGGCTTGATTTCGATATGCCCGAAAATATAAAACAGGATACGATTATCCTTGCCATGACAGGGGCCTCGGGTTCCATGTATGGTTTGCGTCTGCTTGAATGTCTGCTCAGGGCAAATGTGCGGGTATTTTTTTTGATGTCAAAGGCGGCACAACTGGTTTTGGCTACGGAAACAGATCTGGATATGCCTTCCCGGCCTGCAGAAATAGAAATTTGGTTGTGTGAGCGATTTGGAGCCTCGCCTGAAAATCTGAGTGTGTTTTCTCGTGAGGACTGGATGAGTCCGGTGGCCAGTGGTTCCCATCAGGCTCGTGCCATGGTCGTTTGTCCCTGTACCACGGGCAGTCTGGCGGGCATTGCCCAGGGTAATAGCGATAACCTGATTGAACGGGCCGCTGATGTCATAATTAAGGAGGGGCGGCAGTTAATCATGGTGCCAAGAGAAACCCCCTTGTCGGCCATTCACCTGGAAAACATGCTCAAGCTGGCGCGTCTTGGTGTGACTATGTTGCCGGCCAATCCAGGTTTCTATCACAAGCCGGAACGTATTGAGGATTTGATTGATTTTATTGTGGCCCGTATTCTTGATCAGTTACATATTGATCATGAGTTAGTGCCCCGCTGGGGTACGCTTCGGCATTAATGGTTTGCAATGCAAGGTTATAAACGCTACAACTAGTTGTATGGGGGTTACACCGAATGACCCGAGTAATGCGATTATGAATGTCACAATTCCACTCTTCCCATTAAATACAGTCTTGTTTCCTGGTGGAGTTCTGCCGCTGCGTCTATTTGAACCGCGCTATCTGGATATGGTGAGTAACTGTCTGCGTACCGAGACCGGTATCGGTGTCATCTTGATCAAGGAAGGCTCAGAGGTGGGTGATGCTGCTCAGCCCCATGATATTGGCACCGTGACGTCGATTTGTTACTGGAATAAACGCAATGATGGCCTGTTAGGTATTACCCTCAAGGGTGAACAGCGTTTTAGAATCTTTTCCCAAACTGTTGAGTCCAGTCAATTAATTATGGCTGAGGTTGAGTTGTTGCCAGATGCCGCTGAGATATCGGTACTGAGTGAATACCAGTATCTGGTTGATCTCTTACAACAGACTATTAATCAGTTGGAACCACCCTATACCACTATGCCAACTCACTATGATGATGCCGGTTGGGTTTGTGCCCGGCTGATAGAATTATTGCCCCTGCAATTGAGTGAAAAACAGTGGTTCCTACAGGTAGATGATCCCCTCGAACGTCTGGTGGAATTAAGTGCCAGATTGCAGGATAAAAAATACATCCAGATGTAATTCCCTTATCGGTTATTTAGTAACAGAATTTGAATGGCCTGATTATTCAGATCGGCGGTCTTAGTCTTAATTTCCAATGATGGATGTCCTTGTGTCAACTCACCTTTTAGCCGTGTCGCGTCCGAAATATAATCGGTTGAAGTGCGGAATAATGTCAGGCCCATCAACTGCTGCCGATACAGTTTGCCGGTACTACCCATCCAAAAGGGGATAGTTTTATCCGCTTGTTGAATACGTTTGTTTGTTTGCCAGAGACGGATAAAACGGGGTGTCGCGCCATCAAAGCGGATCATCCGTAATACATCGTACTGACCATCGTGCACCTGGGGTAGCAGGGGCAGGGCCTGATCATCAGGCTTGGGGTTAAACCATTGTAGGAGTTGCAGGCTTTGTGTCGGAACCGGGTTTTGCCAGCCGAGTTTTTCCAGTTGTTGCTGGATGGCTTGCAGATCACCCGCCCATTGCAGATTGAGAGGATGATTGTGCTGGTAACGAATATCGTTGCGCAGCATGGTTAGCTTGCGCCAGTCCTGTTTCTGCCAGTTTGCCAGTGTCATGGTTACGAGCGGTCTAGGTTGGTGAGCTATGCCTTTATTTGAATGTGACGCAGCACTAACCATCAGAATAATACAAAGTCCTGTGCCTATGATGATGAGGGCGGGGCCTTTGACATAGGCTTGATGCACATGTCGTCGGTAGGCAATGCCGAGGATGGCCAACCAGATACTGCCCAGAGTGATGCCGCCAATGACCTCTGAAAACATATTCAATTGCAGGTATATCCGGGCAAAACTGGCCAGGAAGATCAGACTGAGAGCCAATAGATAAACCAGCATGCGGTAACCCGCAGATACTTCTCTTGCCAGTACCACGGCCATAAAACCGGATATTGCCGTCATCATCATGAGTGGGTTGGAGGGCAGCGTGACGTTAGCGCTGGTAAAGATCTGAGTCAGACCATAACTCAATAGCCAGGGCAGCAGCAGGGCGGCGAGCAAGTGCCATAGGGCGAGCAGGTTACGTTGCCAGATGAGCCAAAGGCTGCTTATAAGTGTGACCAATAAAATATTCGTTATGCTTACCCATGAGCTGATGCCGTGCATGATCTGGTTAAACCAGGGGTTGTGTAGCAACTCAAGATTTACACGCAGGAGTATGTCGACTTGCCTTAATAAACTGTGTTCACCTGATATCTGGGTAAAGGCAATTAGCAGGCTGCTAGTCAGGAACAGTAACAGGGCGAGCAGACTCAGCACTCGTACTTCCGGGTGATTGGGATGAATCAAGGCATCGGGGATGTGTCCTGCCACAGGGTGGCGGCGACTCCAGTTGGCAATATAGAACAGCATGTTATCAATACGGGGCAGTAGTGCATGGTAGATGTGTTTGCCCAGCCAAAGCAGAATCAGGATGGAGGTCAGCAGGAGCAGGATCGCGGCTACCAAACGACCAGCCACTTCGCTTGCCACGGTCAGGGACAGGCCAAAGGCCATACCGGGCAAAAGATACAGTGGTGCCCAGGCGATTGCGGAGATAATGTTGATGGTGAAAAAACGTGGTAGGGGCATTCCCGCCATACCCGCAATGGCGGGAACAATTGGGCGCAAGGGGCCGATAAAGCGCCCAAATAACACACTTTTGCCGCCGTGTTTATCAAAAAAATGGCGGCCTTTGTCGAGCAATTGGGGATGCTGTGACAAGGGCCAGAGTTTGGCTAGTCGATCCTGATAATGATACCCAAGCCAGTAGCTGATCCCGTCACCGACGATAGCACCTAACACGGCCCAGCTTGCGGCTGGCCAGAAGCTGAGGTGTCCTGTGGCGATCAGGGTGCCCAGGGCAAACATCAGCACGGCACCCGGCACCAGCAGGCCGACCAGGGCTAGAGACTCGGAGCAGGCGATGGCAAAAATGATCAGGCCAGACCAGACGCTATGCTGACTAATCCAGTCGAGAAAGGCCTGTAAAAAAGATAATGTCATACCACTATCTTATATCTTGCTGGCAAGATTATGTCATGAATAAAATAGAGGGCGCTTCTATAAATAGTGATTTTTTCGTGAGAGCAAGGAAGCGCCGCGCGCAGAACCGCAGTGTATATGACATCACTGCTGTCCCGCTAATAACTTAAAAAAGGATGTATCTACCTGAGTCTTAAAGGCTTGAGGTAGTTGAACTGGGTATGAGACATGAAAAGTGCCCGTAAAACATACTTTACCGCAAAGGTCGCAAAGAAAAAATAAATCAGGCATTTCATAAAAAATGAGCTCTTGAATACTTTGGATAACCCAAAATTTTCCTCTGATATAGAAATAAAATAACGTTGCGTTCCTTTGCGCCCTTTGCGGTTTAGATCTTTAAATGGATT